>JAABTR010000741.1 GCA_011389755.1 Deltaproteobacteria bacterium
GTGAGGGAGGAGCCGACCACGAACAGGAGGTCGGATTGCCGGATGATTTCCTGGGACTCCATGAGGAATTTGACCGGCTCGCCGAAGAAGACGATGTCCGGCTTGAGCACGCCGCCGCACGCCTCGCACACCGGGATTTTGCTCTCATCGGCAAGGGTCATTTTCGTGGCCTTGTCGTAGTCGTACTCAAAGCGGCATCCGCGGCAGTAGGTGTTCCAGATGCCGCCGTGGATCTCGTAGACTTTTTCCGACCCGGCCCGGTGGTGCAGGGAGTCGATGTTCTGGGTGATGACCGCCTTGAGCTTCCCCTGCCTTTCCAGGGCGGCGAAGAAGCGGTGGGCGTACGTGGGCTCGAGGCGGTCGAGCGTCTTGAGGAACTGCCGGTGAAACCCGTAAAACGGCGCCGGATCCCTGTCGAAGGCGTCGAGATCGAACAGCTGCTCCGGGTTATCGATCCCCGCGGTGGTGTAGAGCCCCTGGGGGCCGCGAAAGTCGGGGATGCCCGCGGCGGTGGAGAGCCCGGCGCCGCTCAAAAGGACGATGTTTTGGGCCTCGCGGATGAAGTCGGCACAGGTTGCCGCCGCTGTTTTGATATCGGAAGTCATGTCGCCTCGCCTTTTGATCGCGTTTTTGATTGTCGGTTGTGGAAAAGGCTAGCCTACGTCGGGATCTTCCGCAAGCTTGGGGCGAAAGTGGTCGCGGCTCAGCCGAGCCGGGCGCGGGCGTCTTCGAAGATACTCTGGACGGCGCCTTCGTAGACTTCCAAGCGTTTGGCCTTCCGGAGCTGCTTGAGCTTCTTGGGGTGAGGCTGCACGGCCTCTTGAAAGTAGTCCCAAAAACCGTTCATCCGGTGGATGAGGTGGGCCGGTCCGGCCAAGCGATCTCGGTAACGCTCGAAGAGCTTTTTGTGAAGCGCGAAGATCCCATCGATCCTTTCGGACGCGGTGGGGCACTGCCCTGTCTTGAGCTGCCGGGGTAAGAAGGGGTCGGTGAGGACCCCTCGGCCTATCATCACGGCGCGAAGGTTTTGGAATCGACCCGTCACCTCCTCGAAGGAGGCTCGGTCCACGATGTCGCCGCTGTAGACGAGGGGATGGGGACAGCGCGTCGCGGCGGCGGCGAAACGGTCGAGATCCGGGGTCCCGCTGTACAGCTGCGCCGCGGTGCGCGGGTGCAGGATCACTCTCTTTATGGGGCGCGTGGCGAGCACCTCCATCACGGCGTCGAGCTCACAGGGATCTTCGAGCCCAAGGCGCATCTTGACGGACAGACCGATGCTCATTCGAGGTAAGACGCTGTCCAAAAAAGCCGCGACGCGCTCGGGCTGGGGCAGCAAGGCGGCGCCTCGGCCCTTCTTGGTCGCCGTGGGCTGGGGGCAGGCCAGGTTCCAGTTCACCTCCTGGTGTCCGCGTTCGGCGAGGATTGTCGCCAGAGCGGCGAAGTCGCCTGGGTCGGTGGTGATGAGCTGGGGCACAAAGGCGAGGGCCGGGCTGGAGGCCGGCTCCAGCTCCAGGAGCATGGCCGGGCGGAGCTGTTTGGGGCTCGTGGCTTTTAAAAAAGGAGCCAAGGCCCGGTCGAACCCGCCGAAGAGCTCGGCGTGGGTCTGGCGAAAGATGCCGTCGGTGATGCCTTGGATGGGCGCCATCTCAAGAGCGATAGTCATGTCTCTCCTTAAATTGGGAAGGTCAGCGCGATCCGGCCGGGAGCATGTGCCCGGATCCGGAAGGACCGGCGGTGACCGGTTTGTGCAAGATGATCTTGCGCCCGGCTTCGCGACCGTCGGCGTAGGCCCGTGAAGGCTTGGAGCCGCTGCCGCTGAAGGTGCGCGTGCGGGGGAAGCGCCGGCGGAAATAGTCGGTCAAGCCGGCGTCTCCTTGCCAGACCAGCCCCTCTTGACGGTTTTGGGTCAGGCTGCGGTTCATGGTCTCGTTGAAGCCCAGCATGACTCCCGCGTGGAACTTGAGCCGATCCCGGTTCGAGGTGATGCGCCGGGCCCCGCGGTGTTCTTTCCAGAGGCGCTCGGCGGTGTCGAGCAAAAAACCGTGGACGTATTCGGCGATCTCCAGGTTCTCTGGGGTGCCGCAGATCTCTAGGACCTTGCCCCGCTTGCCTTCGAGGGCGCGGTAGACCGGAATCCAGATCGCCTCGACGAAGAAGTGGGAGGTCAAGATCCCCGACAAGACGCGCTGCGCTTCGTTGACCCGTCCGGTGGGTTGCCCCAGGTGCCTGTAGGCGTACGTGGTCTCGTAGTGTTTTTCGGCGACGTCGATGTTGTGCTTGAGCATCAGCCGCTGAGCGGCGGCCATGGCGGCGTGGGCTTCGTGCTCGTTTTGGCTCTGCGCCAGGGCGAGGAGCTTGGTGATCCGCGCAAAGATGCGCTGGGCTCCCGGGGCGGTCTCAGGTGCGCCGATCGGAAAGCTCAGCCCGGCCGCCCGCGGGTCGATGCCGCGCTCGACACAGATCCGCGCAAAGGTGGGGCCGTGGGCGGTCTCGTCGAAGACGCCGAGGTGCTCTTCGACGAACTGATGGGCGGTCTCGTGCTTGAGCACTTCGATCACGCTGGTCCAGGGGTGCTCGATGAGCAGCCGCCGGGACAGCTCCATGGAGCGCTGGCGGCGGATCCAGCGCCCGTGGTGCGAGCTCGCGTCTGTGAGCTCGAAGACCGGCGGGCGCAGGGACGAGCCGAAGAGCGAGCGGTTGATGCCCTGCCATTCGATGCGGATCTCCCGCAGGGCCAGGTGTTCGAGCTCCAAAGACAAAGATGGGGGTTGGGTCCGTCTCATGGCGGGAAATTATCACGTCGTCGCTGCGTGGGAAAGCCGCGGCGAGGGGGCAAGAGCCGTTTGTGAGGAAGAAAAAGGCGTCGAGCGACGGAAGATCGGCCGGGCGAGGCCTTGTGATCTTCCGTCGCTCGTCGGGCTCCCTGGACACGGGAGCTCACTCGAACCCCGGCCTTGAAGGGGCGACTTCGAAGCCGGAAGCGAACCGGGTAGCTTCTTGCTTACCAGACAAATGTGTGTTAAGCAAGAAAAAGGAAGCTCGATGAGCCTAGCGACTGAAGGTTCAAGGAGGCAAAAAAAATGGCTCCCAGGACTCCTCCGGGACAGACGAGGCAGCGTGTTTTTCGTTTCGTGCGGGAGCGGCTCATGGCGGGCGAGCCCCCCACGGTGCGGGAGGTCCAACAGGCCTTTGGGTTCCGCTCGGTGCAGACGGCCCGGGAGCACCTCGAGACCCTGGTCTCTCAAGGAAAGCTCAGCAAGGAGGCGGGGAAATCCCGCAGCTACCGCCTGCCCGAAGACGAGACTTTTGCCGGCACGGCGCTCATCCCCCTGCTCGGCGCGGTGCAGGCCGGCGCCCTGAGCGAGGCCGTGGAGGATCCGCAGGGGTACATCCCGGTTCAAAGCGATGAGCCCAGGGGCGAGCTGTTCGGTCTTAAGGTGCGGGGGGACAGCATGATCGACGCGGGAATCC
>JAABTR010000742.1 GCA_011389755.1 Deltaproteobacteria bacterium
TCCCACACCCCGCTGCGCTGAGCTCGCCTACCACTATATTCCGTCAACGTACATTCAAGGGAACGGCGGCGAGCTGCCCGATCCCTTCATCGGACAGATGTGCGGCGATTACCTGGTGGTCCGTCACCTGGGGACCGGGTCGTTCGGGACAGTCTACCTCGGTCTGCAGCTGCCGGTCCGCCTCGAGGCGGCTATCAAGCTTATCAACCTGCGCGATATTCCCACGTCGCTCAGACAGACGATGTTCGACAAGTTCGAGGCCGAGGCCCGGGCCCTGGCCGTGGTCCAACACCCGAACGTGGTGCGCTTGCTCCATTACGGATCGCTGCGAGATCAGCCCTACCTGGTCACCGATTTCGTCGATGAAGGCCACACCCTCGAAGACGACATCGTCCGGCGCGCCGAGCACGGGCGCGGTTACACCGCACAAGAGATTTCGCACCTCCTGCGCCAACTGCTCGCCGGACTCTTTGCCGTGCACGATCGGGGCATTATTCACAGGGATATCAAGCCGGGAAATCTGATGATCCAAGACAAACCGGGCTACCCAAAAATGCTCAAGATCCTCGACTTCGGGTTGGCCAAGTTCCTTGAGCGCGGAGACACCACCCACGTCACCTCGGGCACTCCGGACTACATGGCCCCCGAGCAGCTCACCTTGGACCGTTTCGGTCCTTGGACAGACCTCTACGCCGTCGGGGTGCTCGCCTACGAGCTCCTGACCGGCGTCAAACCCTACGGCGCCGACAGTCTGCAAAAAACACTCTATCTCAAGATCGACCCACACTTCGATCCTCTCAGCCGTGTAGTCCACCTCGATCTCCCCGAGCAAGTGACGCAGTTCCTCGGTCGCTCGCTAGCGCGCTCTGTCGAGCAGCGTTACCAGAGCGCCGCGGCGATGAGGATCGGCTTGGACAACGCGTTTGAGGTGTTCGAGCGTCGTCCCGGCACGGCCCAGGCTGCCGCGTCCCTCCAGCGCTTGGTCGCCCCCTCCTCCATCGACGGAAGCGCCCGAGAGACGGCCCAAGACAGCTCTTCGACCCCTGTCGCGAGTAGCGATGCCGCGTTCAACCGCTGGCTCGCGCTCGAGCAAGCGCGCCTCGAGAAAAACAATCGCAGGTTCCTAAAAAGCTGAAGCCGCCTGCTACCTGTCATCCTCGGCGCGTCGTCGAACCCCGTCCATCAAGGTGGAGCAGGCGCCCGCGAGCCCGAGGCGCAGTCTCTCGATGCTCTCCTGGTCCCACGCCTCGCGCGCGGAGCGGACGAACGTGGTGAGGTCGTCGCGGTTGTCGAATCGAGCCGCGGGGAGGTAATAGGCGCGGCCCCGAGTCTCCACCTTCACCGTGTCGGGTCTGTCCGACTGTTCGATGATGTACCCCATATCGTCGCAGCCGTAGTCTCCGAGCATAACCTCGATGGGCACCCCGTGATTGAGGATCGAGCCGGGATCGCTGGGATCGGCCCGCTCCTCGTTCTTCTTCCGAGACTGCTGCGGAGTGACCCAGATGTACAAAATCGCCGCTCTTCGCAAGATCTGGTCGGACAGCTGAGCCAGGGAGTACTGATAGCCCAAGGGCTCTCGAAGCGGCGGCACCGCGCCATCAGGCCCCCCCCGCGCAAACTCGATGACCACTGTCCGGCCCTCGAGTGAGTCGGGGATGCCCGCGTTCTTTTCGCTCAAAAGGGCGCCCACCTCGTCCTCGAGCCGAGCGCTCAACTCTTGCGTCACCTGCTCGGGCATATTGGCGAAGACCGGCTCGGCTCCGACTCGAATCCGCGCCTTGTCGATGCGATCGCAGAGCCACCCCACCGGATTATCGGCTTCGACCTTTTTCCCGGCGAGCAGGTCGCCGTAATCTTCGTTGAGCAGCGCGATGAGGGTCCCCCAGTCTCTCGCATCGACAAAGCCCTTAACCTCATGTTTGAAAAAGATCCTCGGGTTTCCTGCAGCGATGAGCTCCTGGTCGAAGCGCCTCATCATGTGGACATACGGGTAGTCGTCGAGCTGCACGGTGGGGCCCATGTGAAAAGACTTTTCGCACGCGTCTTCATCGACGTGCGCGAGAAACGTGCGGACCTCGCTCTTCCCGCTCGCCGGCAAGGCCAATAAGAGCACGGTATCGAGCTGTTTCATTTTACTCACTTTCCCTCATAAAAATAGCTGCTTGGGCGACAAAACACACGACGACCTTGATACACCAAACCCGCCCGAGGGCCAACAAAGAACCGAGCACCGAGGCCTTTAGCCCATCA
The DNA here is from genome assembly GCA_011389755.1 of Deltaproteobacteria bacterium. Lineage (GTDB taxonomy): Bacteria > Myxococcota_A > Polyangia > JAAYKL01 > JAAYKL01 > JAABTR01. The sequence goes on from JAABTR010000742.1 coordinate 2,254, forward strand.
TGCCATTTTCTCACATTGATCTCTTCTTCGGGTTTTGGCACTGTCTGCGAACATTTTGAGTTTGCCCCGAAGGAGACAATCGCAGCGATGTCCTTTTTTTCGAATCAGCTCCTGCCCATCATCATTCTTCTCGCGGTCATCGCGGTGGTCATTGCCCGGCTGCCCAAGGTCGAAGGGCTGGGACACACCACGGCGTACCGGCGCCGCCGGGTGCTCAACTGGCTTCCGCTGGGCCTGACGTACGGATTTTTGTATTGGGGCCGCTACAACATCAAGGTGAGCCAACACGCCTTCGGCGAGATGAAAAACGCCCTGGGCGAGCCGATGATGGGCAACGCCGACTTCGCGACCATCTTCGGAGTGGGCACGGCGATCTACGGGGCGTCGTTCTTGTTCAACGGCCCGCTGACCGACCGTATCGGCGGCAAAAAGGCGATCCTCATCGGCGCGGGGGGCGCCTGCGTGATGAACATTTTGATGGGGCTCGCCTCCTGGTCCCTCATCGAGGGCTGGGCCTCCAGCGCCTTTTTCGGCGAGCATTTCGTGACCGCGTTCTCTTTTTTGTACGGCCTCAACATGTATTTTCAGTCATTCGGGGCGGTGGCCATCGTCAAAGTCAACGCGCCGTGGTTTCACGTCAGAGAACGCGGCGTGTTCGGCGCCATCTTCGGCATCCTCATCTCCTTGGGCATCTATTTCGCTTATGACTGGAGCTCGGCGATCTTGGACGCCTTCTCCTTGGAGTGGGTCTTCTTGGCCCCTGCCATCGCGCTGGGGACATTCTGGTTCCTGGTCTCATGGACCGTAAAGGACACCCCGGGTCAAGCCGGGCACCGGGATTTCGACACCGCGGACGCTTCCTCCGGCGACGATGGTCCCCAGCTGGGCGCGGTGGCCGTCTTCAAGCTCATGTTGCGCAACCCGGTGATCATGACCATCGCGTGCATCGAGTTCTGCTCGGGTTTTCTGCGCCAGGCCATCATGCAGTGGTACCGCACCTTCGCCAAGCAGACAGACGCCGCCTTGGGGTTCGCCGGGAGCTTCGTCTACGAAAACTGGGGCATGCTCTTGTGCGTCGCCGGGATCTCGGGGGGCGTCATCGCCGGCGTCATCTCCGATCGGGTCTTCCACTCACGCAGAGGCCCCGTGGCGGTGCTCCTCTACGGGGCTATGCTGGTCGCCGGCGTCGCGCTGGTCTTCGTC
>JAABTR010000743.1 GCA_011389755.1 Deltaproteobacteria bacterium
CAGAACCTTTGCAGCAGCCGGGCACCGTGCCGCAGCAGTCGCCCGCTGCCGTGCCGCCTGCTCCGCCCTTGTCCTCGGCCAGCGCGACTCTGGCGTAGGCGCCGCGCACCTGAGCGCGGTGATCGTCGTGTGTGTCCTCCAGCGCTGTATCGTTCGGGCTGCAGCAGCACCCCTTCTTCGTCTCGTCGTCTCTCATCGCATGGCTCCTTTCGCCTCTTGTTTCGGCGTCCGCACTCGAGAGGGTTCGTGCCAAGTCCGCGACCGCCTCGAGGTCAATTCGGCA
>JAABTR010000744.1 GCA_011389755.1 Deltaproteobacteria bacterium
AGCACGCTGCGTCCGCTCCGCTCCATGGCGACCAGCCCGGCCCGGTTGAGCTCCTTGAGGTGGTGGGAGACAGTCGAAGGAGCGATCCCCAGCCCATCACCCAGCTCGCCCACCCGCACCGCCTCCTTCGCCTGCTCGGTGGTGCAGGTTGTGCCGGGCGCGCAGCAACGCATGAGCTTCTCGAACAACGCTAAGCGGTTGGGATTGCTCAGTGCTCTGAAGGCGCGGGTCCTGGCGGTGTCGTTCTTGTTTCGAGTGTTCGACATGTATCGAACTATTGCGGAAGACGGGGTCGTTGTCAACGACTGCCCTGATATCACCCCTTGGGGTGGCACGAGGCGCAGGAGGCGTCGATGCCGTTTTCTTTGTGGCAGCCTATGCAGACGCCGTGAAAGGCTTTCTTTGCTTCATCCGGGCCGTCGTGGCAGGCGCTGCAGGTGGGCTCGTCCAAGCCGGTGTGGTGGCACTTTTTGCACGGCTCGCCGAACTCTTGGTGCTCCCAGTGGCCGAACGGGGTCGGTGTTTTCGACTTTTGCGCGTACTTGATGAGGATCCTCTCGGGTCCTTTTTTTTCGTCATGGCCGCCGGCGTCGAAACCGTCTTTTGAGCCGGTGCTGGTGTCAGTAGCGGTGTCAGAGGCGGCGACGGCGCTCGTGTCTGTGTCGGTGCCGGGCTGCGCCTCCTCGTCGTCCGTGGAGGGAGCCGCGATCTCTTGCGCTCCTTCTTCGGACGCTGTTGCAGTAGCGACAGAGTCTCCCGGGCGCACCTTGCCGTCTTTGAGCTGGACGTCGACGCCGTCTTTATGGCAGCCGGCGCACCTGCGGGTGGGGGCCTTGGCCTCGGGGCTCCGGTCCCGGACGTCTTGGTGACAGCCGATGCACTGGAGGTGGTAGGCCCGGGGCAGCTTGAGGTTGCCGCCGGTGGTCAGGTGCCCCACGGCGTTGACGGCGGTGCGGCCCTGGTGGCAGGCGTCGCACGAGAGCGGCGCTCTCGAGTCGGGCGCGTTGCCGCGAGCCGCTTTGTGGCACCCGATGCACTGGAGATGGAAGGCGCGCTTGAGCTTCGGGATCGTCTGCCCGTCGCCGGCGTCCATGGACACCTCGCCGTGACAGCTGTCGCACGATATCAGGTCGCCGGTGTGGTGGCAGCTGGAGCAGACCTGCTTGTATCCGTGTTTGGAGGCGTGGCGAAAGTGGGTGAACCGAACCGATGCGCGCTCGGCGTCCTCGGTGATGTCCAGCATCAGGTTGTCTTCGGGGCCGTAAAGGGCCGGGTCGTCATCGACTTCGGGGGGCTCGTGGCAACCGGAACAGCCCGACTCCACGTCCTGACCCTCGTGGGTGGTGTGGTGGCAGATCCGGCACGGGATCTTGTAACCGCCCGCGGTGTTCGAGGCGTGGGTGAAATGGGAGAAGACCACCTTGGAGCCGCCGAGCTGGATCGCGTCGAGCTCGGTCTCGTCTCCCGGGCCGTTGTCCGCCGGGTCTTCTCCCTCGGTCGCGATCTTGGGGTAAGCGGGGCCCTGGGGCTGAGACTCCGCCTTGTCGGTTTTCCCCTCTTTGCTGCCGCCGCAGCCCAGAGCGAGGCTCACGGCGAGCGACCAGACTCCCGCGTTCACAAGCACCCTCGTCATTGTTGCCATCATGACGCCCTCTCGCCGGTTCGATAACCCTTGTAGCAGACCTCACCGCACTGGAGGCAGCGCGTGGCCTCGTTGTTGGCGGCCTGCTCAGAAAGCCCGAGCTCGACCTCCACAAAACTTTTGGCTCTTTGCTCCACCGTGAGCTCCGGCATCTTGTTTCTCTCGACGGGCTCGATGGTGACGCCTTCGTCCACGCCGGGGAGCTTGGGCGCCATGCGGTACCAGTTGTTCGGTGGATCCGCATCCTTGCCCTCCAGGGTCAGGTGGATGGCCCTGGCCGCGAAGCGTCCGTCTCGGATCGCCTCCACCGCCGTCGCCGCGCCCCGTCGCCCGTCGCCTCCGGCGAAGATCTGGCCCACAGAGGTCGCCATGGTCGCGTCGTCGCCCACGATAGTGCCCCATCGCGTCTTGTCGATGCTGGAGCCCATGGAGTCTTCCAGGCAGTCGAGATCGGGAAATTGGCCGATGGCGCTGAAAACGTTGCTGGCGTTGATTCCCGTCTCGGAGCCCTCGACGGGGACCGGACGCCTTCGCCCGGAGGCGTCGGGCTCTCCGAGCTCCATCTTCTGGAACTCGAGCTGCTCGACGGTGCCGTCCTTGCCGATGAGGCGCGTGGGCGCGGCGAGAAAGCGATACTGGATGCCCTCGTGCTCGCCCTCTTCGACCTCGATGTCGTTGGCCGGCATCTCCTTGCGGGAGCGGCGGTAGAGCAGGTAGACGTTCTTCGCCCCCAGGCGCCACGAGGAGCGGGCCACGTCCATGGCCGTGTTGCCTCCGCCCACCACGATGACGTTTTCTCCGACAGGGGTGTCCTCTCCGAGACCCCTCTTGATGAGAAACTCCGTTCCGCTTTGAACCTCGGGGTAGTCGTCTTCACCGGGGACGCCGAGGCGCCTGGATTTCCAAGCGCCGATGGCGACGTAGATGGCGTCATAGCCCTGCTCGAAGAGAGCCTCAAAGGTGAAGTCCTTTCCAAGCGCGACGTTGCACTCGAGCTCGACGCCCAGCGACAAGATGCCTTGGATTTCCCAGTCGAGCACTTTCTTGGGGAGTCGGTACTCCGGGATCCCATACAGCAGCATTCCCCCGGGCTTGGGCATCGACTCGAAGAGCTTGACCTTGTGGCCGAGGCGCGCCGCGTAAAAGGCGCACGTCAGTCCCGAGGGTCCCGCCCCGATGATGGCGACCTTCTTGCCGGTGGCCGGAAGGACCTGGGGCACAAGGCGCGCCCCGCTGTTCATCTCGTAGTCGGCGGCGAACCGCTTGAGGTGGTTGATGTTGACCGGTTCGTCGAGCTCGCCGCGCCTGCAGACGGCCTCGCAGGGGTGCGGACAGACCCGCCCACAGACGAGCGGCAAGGGGTTGGACTCCTTGATGATGGTGACGGCGCGCTCGTAATGACCCTTGGCGATGGCGCCGATGTAGGCCGGGATGTCGATCTGCGCAGGGCAGGTCGACTGGCAGGGGGCCACGCAGTCATCGGAGGTCTGCAGGTGCAGGAACTTGCGGCTGGGCGCCTGG
>JAABTR010000745.1 GCA_011389755.1 Deltaproteobacteria bacterium
GATAGCGCAGCGCCTTGGCATGTTTTGCAGGCAATGCGCCATCAGTCGACGTGACAGCAACCGAGGCTGTCGGCGCGGCATTCTTTTGGAACGGATTGCGCGATGAGTTGGCGACATGTACTCGCGCGGAGGAAACGAGGGGGCCTGCTGCGATCGTGCGCGCAAGTTCTCCCTCTTTCGCACGCCAATATGCGGCGTCAAACATCTGGGCTGTGGTGCCGAACCCGTTAAGCGAATCGAGTAGTTCGTAGCCTTTGGTGCTGTTGGCTGGGAGACCCTCACTGGCAAGCGTCATGCGTAGCGCGTCGCGTTCTGCGTTTTCAACAAAGATCGAGCCGGCGCGCACTTCGTAGGCCGCACCGCGAGCCTCGAGCGCTTTGACCACTTCGCCAGCCTGGCTGGCCTCCAGCCCTGAGTAGAGAAGTGTCAGGCTCGGGCGCGAGGCTAACCCCGTCATCGCGAGGATCGCCGCGAACATGCCCGCGGCGGCAATCCCGGCGATCACTTTGCGCCGTAGATCGGCGGATGCGAATACCTTCTGTAACTGCTCCAAGGACGGCTCTCCTATCTTCGGGGCTTTCTGCCCGTGACAGCAGCAATTTGACGGATCAGCCTTAACAATCGGTTAGGGCCGAGCGGGTTATATGAGAATTGCCAGTTTTCCGGAGAGACGTGATGTCAGAAAAAGAAACCCCAGCCGAAGCGAGTCCCAAAAAGACATCGAAAATCCGCTTGATTCTTGGACTTTTGCTGGCGACCGCGGGTGGCGGTGGCGGCTTTTTCGCAGTTTATTCAGGCATGATTCTGGGTGCAGAATCAGCAGAAACACAAGCCACGGAAGACAAGCTGGAACTCGAGATGCCCGATGTGGCTTTCATCGAGGTGGCGCCGCTGACAGTCTCGCTGATTGACGGTGCGCGCGAGCGGCATTTGCGGTTTCGAGCCCAGCTCGAAACGCCGGGTCAGTACCAATCGGATGTCGAAAAGCTTCTGCCCAGGATCATTGACGTGCTCAACAGCTATCTGCGCGCAGTGGAACTGGCGGATTTGAAGAAAGCCTCGGCGCTTGTGCGCTTGCGGGCGCAAATGCTCAGGCGGGTTCAGGTCGTCGTGGGCGAAGGCCGGGTCAATGACCTGCTGATCATGGAATTCGTGCTGAACTAGGAGAGAACAATGGAATATCTGGCGGATGTGCTTCTTGTCGGGGGTGCGCTCGGAGCGGGCGTCTACTGTTTCGTTTTGGCGCGGCGGCTGGCCAGGTTCAATGACTTGGAGAATGGTGTCGGAGGCGCGGTCGCTGTCCTGTCTGCACAAGTTGATGATCTGACCAAGACACTTGAAGCTGCAAGGCGCAGCGCAACGTCATCAACCGAATCGCTGGGCGGGTTGACGGAACGTGCCGAAGGGGTCGCACAACGCCTCGAGCTTCTTGTCGCTTCCATGCATGACTTGCCGGGTGAGGCATCGACGAGCGCGTCGGAGCCAGAACAAGCGACCACCAGTGAGGCGGAGCCCCAGGTCGAGCCAATCTTCATGCGCCGACCGCCGGTGGAGCGCACGCAATGACCACCCGCAATAAGAAAAGAAAAGCGCACCCTGCAAAGGGCGCGCTATTGACGATCGCGCTGCTCTTGATCGGCTCTGCAGTGTTGAGGTTTGGCCTTGCGGCAAATGAGGCCATCGCGCTGGAGACACCTCAAGACAGTGCTGAAGCGGAAGAAAGTGCGCCTTCGGCTTGTGAGACAACGGGAGACTTCGACGCCATGTTGGCCGCATTCCGGAATCGCGAAGAGCGAATCGAGGCTCAGGAGGCCCAGATCAGCAAACGCATGCAGGCGCTTACCATTGCGGATGAGAGAATCGAGCAGAAGATCGCTGCATTAACTGAGGCGGAGACCGCTCTGAAGCAAACCATGGCGCTGGCCGACACGGCAGCGGAGGACGACCTCAGCAGGCTGACATCGGTGTATGAGAACATGAAGCCCAAGGATGCCGCGGCGCTCTTTGAGCAGATGGATCCAGAGTTTTCCGCTGGTTTCCTTGGCCGGATGAAACCGGTCCAGGCGGGCGCCATCATGGAAGGGCTGTCAGCGGAACGCGCCTATTCGATCAGCGTCATTCTTGCGGGCAGGAATGCGAATGTGCCCGACGAGTGAGCAATTCTTAACTCCTCTGTGCGCAAACTCCGGAAATCAAAACGAAGTGAGAGCCAATGATCGGTCTTATCGGAATCGCAGTTGTTTTTGCAATGGTTTTCGGAGGCTATCTCCTTGCCGGGGGTAAACTGGGGATCATACTCAAGGCATTGCCTTTCGAGATGATGATGATCGGCGGCGCGGCGACTGGTGCGTTCCTGATTGCGAATGACATGTCGAACGTCAAGCATACGCTCAGGGACATGGGCAAGGTGTTCAAAGGACCAAAGTGGAAGCACGAGGACTACAAGGATATGCTATGCCTCCTGTTCGAGCTTATCCGACTGGCGCGCGCCAATCCCGTTGCGATCGAGGAGCACATCGAGGCCCCCGAGAACTCCTCGATTTTTATGAAATACCCCAAGATTCTTGGAGACAGCGAGGCCGTGAACCTAATAGGTGACACGATGCGCTCCGCTTCGATGAATTATGATGACCCGCATCAAGTGGAAGAGGTTCTCGAAAAGCGGATCGAAGCCAATCTGAACCACGCCCTGCATTCCAGCCATGCTTTGCAGACAGTGGCTGACGGTCTCCCGGCGCTCGGTATCGTTGCGGCGGTGCTCGGTGTCATCAAGACGATGGCATCAATCGACCAGCCACCCGAAGTGTTGGGCAAGATGATCGGAGGCGCGCTCGTTGGCACATTTCTCGGAGTCTTCCTCGCCTATGGTTTGGTTGGGCCTTTCTCGGCGAAGGTGAAGGCGGTTGTCGAGGAAGATGGGCATTTCTACCAGCTTATTCGTGAAGTACTCGTCGCCAACCTTTACAATCACTCGACAAATATCTGCATCGAAGTTGGCCGACAGAATACACCGTCTCATTGTCGTCCGAGCTTCAATGATCTCGAAGAGGCTCTCAAGGCGCTCAAGCAGGAGGCTGCGTAATGCGAGCGATCGCGGCCGCCGTCCTGGCTGTTTGCGCAGGCGCGGCCTCCGCTGCTCCTGTGACCGTTCGTGGTGGGGAGCATGCGGCCTTCACGAGAGTGGTTCTCGACCTTCCCGTCCGCTCCCCCTTTGAGATCGATGAAAGTGGGCCGATAAAAATTAGCGTTTCGGCTGCAAGGGATGGCTTCGACGTGTCCGAGGCAATGCGCAAGTTGAATGCGGGCCGCGTCATCGGAATTTTCGAAGGTGAAGACTCCGAACTGTTGTTGGCACTTGGGTGTGACTGTGACGTAGATGCCTTTTTCGTCGAAGATGCGATGCTCGTTATCGACATTCGCGGTGATCCCTCTTTGCAGAACGT
>JAABTR010000746.1 GCA_011389755.1 Deltaproteobacteria bacterium
TCCAGCAGTTGGCCGATCGCGATGAGCTCCTGAGAATGCTCGTGTTCAATTGAGGGCTCGACAAGTTTGAGTTGTTCGCGTATCTTATTGCTCATTGGAGCTTTATTCCTCTGTGATATCAATGGTTTGGACGCTATTTAGATATCACACAAGGGGCAAAAAAGCTCCTTTTTTCTTTGCGGCATTGTCGATTTGTTTAATTATTTCTTGTCTTTGCAAGTTTCAGGACGGGAACTAAATAGCATCCACGCCAAGGTGCTGGGGATCTGGAGCGAAGGAAGCTGGGGCCCGGTGCAACGGGACGTCGAACACGTCGCCGCGGACACAGGCGCCGTCGACGCGGCCGGCGATCCCATCGCCCTTAGGGTCGACCGAAATGGAGACGGGCTCGGTGAGCGCGTCGTCAGCGCCGTCGAAGCCTTGGCTCGCAGCGCCCCGATGCGGCTCGCCGCGGCCGCCAGGGACGACCCGACCGACGCGGTCGACGCCACCGGGTTCATCGCGCGCATCGTCCCGAGCGCCGCAGGCGGCATCACCCATCCCACCGACCCTGCGGCCATCTGCGCGGGCGGCCTACCCACCGAGGATACGGGCGGCGACGAAAAACCGGATCTCTTCTCGGCGGTTTTGCCCGGAACCCCCGTGTGCTTCGACATCATTTTGCGAAAAAACAGCTTCGTGAAGCCTCTGCCGGTGCCTCAGCTCTTCAAGGCTCACATCGACCTTTGGGGCGACAACGTGACCCTCCTCGACACCCGCGAGGTCTTCTTCCTGGTGCCGGCCGAAAAGCCTGGTGTGCGTTGACGATGCGTCGCGGCCGGCGCGATCACCAGCGCTCGGATTGGGATGCGGAGCTCTCATCTCGAGTCAGCTCTCTGAGAACCTTTGCGGCCCGGCGACGCACGCGGATTGAAGGTTCGTCCTCGAGCGCGCTTCGCAGGTGAGGGACCGCGCTGTCACCGATCCGGTCTAAAATGAGCTTCCGAGCGGACAAGGAAGCCTTGTTTGTGTTCAGGGCGCGGATCAGGTTGCGGTTGAGAACCGGGTCTTGGGCATATCCCGGTTCCAAATCGATCGCATTTTCATAGCGCTTTATCGCATCCACCCACCAACTCTTCTGGCTGAACAGGTTTCCGAGCAGGTACGCCGGCTCGGCGGCGCGCGGGTGGACGATACGTACGTCCTGCAGGACGAGGATGGCTTCATCGACCTCGCCGGCGGCGATCAACTCCTTTGCGCTTGTGATTTTTTCTTTTTCGCCCCCTGGCGCTGTCTCGATGGAGCGCGCCGGCAAAGCCGCGCTTTTCTTTTGTTCAACGCCCGGCGAGGCGACAAAATAGGCGCCGAGAAGCGCCGCCAATGCGACAGCTCCGGCAAAAAACACCGCCTTTGGAAAGCCGCGGCCGCTCACCTTGGCCGTCGAGCCCGCGGCCCGTTTTGGGGCGGCTTCGCGCCCGGGCATCTGCGCGGGTGAAACCTCAACCGTCTTCGACGAATCGTCAAATCGGACAATGCGATAGATGTCGCTCGAGACATCGCCCAGATCTTCGGCTTCAGGCACGCCTGCGAGCGCTCTCATGAATTCGAATGCGTCCAAAAACCGTTCATCCCGCGATTTTGAGAGAGCCTTCTCGATGACCGCCTCGATCTCCTCGGAAAAAGAGACGTGCGGCACAACCTCTCCGAGGCTGGGTACCGGAGCCCCGCGCTGCATCATCAGCGTCTCGGCGATGTTCTGCCCGGGAAAAGGCTTTTGCCCGGTGAGCATCTCGAAGATGACGATCCCCACGGAGTACAGGTCTGTTCGCGCGTCCACATCCCCACCCAGAGCCTGCTCGGGGGACATGTAGTACGGGGTGCCCACGATCGCGCCGTTTAGGCTCACGGCGCTCTGGTCCGCCATCTTGGCGATGCTGAAGTCGACTATTTTGACATGGTCACCGGTGCCCGCGGCGTCCTGGATGATGATGTTGTCCGGCTTGATATCCCGGTGAATGATCCCCTGCCCGTGGGCATGGGCGAGCCCGGCCAAGATCTGAAGCGCGATGCGTATCGCTCGGGCAAACGTCATCTGCTCTTGGTGAATGATCGCTTCCAGCGACATGCCCGTGACGTAATCCATCACGATGTAAGGCAAATCGTCGATACCAAAATCGATGACCGAGACGCAGTGCGGGTGGGACAATCTGCTCATGGCCTGGGCTTCCCGCGCGAACCGTGTCCTTGAACTCTCGTCAAAGAGATAGAAATTCAAGAGAAACTTGATGGCCACCGTTCTGCCAAGCTTGATCTGCTCACCGAGGTAGACAGCCCCCATGCCGCCCTGAGCGATGGGCTGGAGCACCCGGTATCTCTCATCGAGAACGGTCCCAATCCGCGAGTCTTCTTCCCTCTCGTTCATCGACCTCGAATCTGTTGTCGCCATGAAATGGCGCTTGTTGCATCTATATGAATATACGAGAAAAAAATGGCCGAACAAAAATCAACCAGGAGAAATTCTAGGCCGAGATCCCCGCCCCTCTCTTTTGGGGCGCGAAATAGCGCGAAGGGTCAAAGAAGGCGCACACCCGGGTGTTGCCTACAGCTCACAAGCCCGCTACCCTTTCGTCTCGAGCCTAAACAGCCGAGGAGAAAATTATGAAAACGAAGGGCGTTTTTCCTGTGGGCCTCGCCATCATGGCACTCGCAGCCTTGGGGACGCGCTGTCAAAACACATCGGCCCCGCCGGACACGATATTCGACAGCGACGGTGAAACAGCGAGGGATTCCGATGAAGACTCAAACAGCAGCCCCGGCACCGGGGACGATTGGGCCTCTTGCGACCTCACTTCTGAGTGCGTGCTCGCCGCCAACAGCTGCTGCGGCGTCTGCGGCCCGCCAACCATCGGCGACGTGGACGGAGTCAACGAGGAGAAGCTGGACGAACACTTCGCTGTGGTCTGCAAAGACCCGAGCCCCCTTTGCCCCGGCTGTCCGAGCGCGCCCAACCCGGAGCTCGTTGCCACCTGCGGCGAGGGAGAGTGCGCCGCCGTGGATCTGGGCGACGAGGCGCTCACCGCTTGCGACTTGAGCACCGACTGCGTAATACGCACACCTCAGTGCTGCGAGTGCGGCGCCGACACCAGCGCCTATGCCCTGATCGCCCTGCGAGCCGACCAGGTCGACAGCCTGAGGCAACTGGTCTGCGACCCGGACGCTATCTGCGCCACGTGCGCGCCCATTTACCCCGAAAACGCCCAGGCGATCTGCGACGACGATGGACACTGCGCCGTGGTTGTCGAATAAACGCCGCGGCCCCCACGGTCTGAGCTCGTCACCGTTTCGGGAGGCGACCCACGGTCTGTGCGAGAACCACAAGCTGGCCTTCGGAGAGCTCTAGCGTCTTGGCCAGCTCGTCCCCGTCGAAGTAGGCGCGCACAACCGTGCCCAGCC
>JAABTR010000747.1 GCA_011389755.1 Deltaproteobacteria bacterium
AGCATTCGTTTCGCCCACTCTTTGATTGATTTCTTGTCGTATTTTTGTATCTTGGCCATGGTGTGCTTGGGTTTGTGTTTTGAGAAAACTCATTATACCCAAGCACACCGCTTAGTTCCACGTTTTTATTGGGTTTTTTGACCTTTTCAAAACAGGCTTTATTCATCACAGCCGGTGTTGTCGGCCTCTTTCTAACCAGCGCCTTTTGTGCTCTCGCGGAAAATGGCGACAAGGTCTTTCGGTACAAATCAAAACGGGGGCGCCCTGCCTTCACGAACATGCCCGAAGTCCTCACCGGCTCACAGCGCGAAACACTCGAGGAACTCGACATGTCTCGCTACGGCGCCGTGCTCGACCCCGGCCGCGAGCACGATCTTGGCCGAGTCATCCTCGGAAGTGAGCTGGCCGGCAAGATCGAGTCCACCCTCTCGTCGACATTCTCGGAGCTGAGAGGCTCCGACTACTGCGCGGCCGGCTCTTCCGACCCCGCGACGAGCCTTGTGGCCACTGCTTGGAGAGATCACGGGCCGCTGATCTTCGTCGCCGGCGCGTTAGCGCTTGCCTTGTTGCTCACCCCCTTTGCTCTCAAGAGGCTCGACGCGCCCCAGTGGTCGAGAGTTTTAGTCTACTCGATAAAAGCTATGGTCACCATCGGTCTGTTGGCCTACGTTTTTCACCGGGCGGGCGCCGCAGTCGACCACGCCAACGAGCGCAACGAGCTGTGTGACGAGAGCGGATGGAACGAGCTTCAAAAGGACCCCGCATCGCTCCCCAAACGCGCCGATCTCATCATGCGCTTCAAAAAGCGGGTCGAGGCCATAGAGGCCAACCGCGCGGCCCGGCTCGATCAGGCCATCGATCAGGGCAACTGAGAAACGCCGAGAGCTACGCAGACCTATCCCAACCAGATGGGATCATGTGCTTTCTATCTCTCTTCCGAGGGCCATGGACAGATCCTTCAATGTGTACGGCTTCTTAAGCAACGCGGGAACATCGTCTGTGCCGAGCTCTCGGGAAAGCGTGTCTCGGTCGTAGGCAGTCGCAAACAACACCTGCACGCGACGATCGATATTGCGCAACTTTTCGAGTGTTTGAATCCCGTCCATTCCAGGCATGGCCACATCGAGCATGACCAAGGAAATCTCCCGGCGTCTGTCCTCGAAAATGCGACAAGCATCTTCTCCGCTCTCGGCAATCAGCACTCGCAGACCGAGCTCCTCAAGCATTTCTCGGTTCGTCGAGCGGATCATCTCTTCGTCGTCGACGACCAAAACAGTCCAGTTTCCCAAATTCAAATGCGCGCTGTCTTTGTTTTCTTTGGGCTCATCAGCCAGGACCCCCGACGATGGAAGGTAGATAGCGACCTTGGTTCCAAGCCCTTTTTTGCTCTTTATCTCAACGCCGCCCCCGTGGCTTCGCGCGGTGCCATAGACCATGGAGAGCCCGAGCCCGGTGCCCTGCCCCGGCTCCTTGGTCGTAAAGAAAGGCTCGAAGGCGCGTTCCACCGTCTCCGGTTCCATCCCGCTGCCGTCATCAATGACTTCGAGGATGACATACTCTCCCGCCTTGAGCTCCGGTGCGACCTCCAGGTCATCTCCAAAAAAACCATGCTCACTTGTGACAATCTCGATCGTCCCGCTCCCGTCTATCGAGTCCGCGGCGTTGAGGCAGAGATTCATCAAAAGCTGCTCCAACTGAGCGGAATCGCCCTCAACCGCCGACAGATTTGGCGCGAGCCGAGTTTTCAATGTAATTGACTTCGGCAAGGTGGCCGCCAAGATGTTCGCCACGTTCTTTGCTGCAAGGTTGAGGGACACCTTTTCTTTCCGGGCCACAGTTCGACGGGAAAACCCCAAGAGGTTTCCGGTGAGGTCGCGTCCCCGCTTACACGACTCAACGACCGTATCGAGCAAGCTCGTCACCTCTGGATTTTTCCTGAGCCTACGCCCGAGCAGCGAGGCAACCCCCATGATAGCGGAGAGAATGTTGTTCATGTCGTGGGCGACGCCGCCGGCCAACGATCCCAGCGCCTCCATCTTCTGCGACTTGAGCAGCTGGTCACGTAGCTGCTCCTGCTCCCATTCCGCTTGCCGTCTCTCGGTAATATCTCGGCATATCCCCTCTGCCGCGACCACACCTTTCCCATCGGCTTTTTCAAATACGACTTGCTGCTCGGTGTGGACAACGCGCCCGTCCTGGTGGTGAAGCTGCAAATTAAAAAGGCCCCCTAAGCGCCCGTCTTCAGCGGGAATCATCCCGAGGGAATATACGGCTCCGCGAAAATCGACCTCCCCGTACGGGGCGCAGAGCAAAGAATTCAAGAAGCGCTCGAGCTGAATCAGGTCAGGCGGGGAGATGATCTTCGCCAAAATCGCTTTGTCTGTATAAAAATCTTCCGGAGAAAATCCGGTTAAGACTTCCACAGAGGGGCTCACGTACTCGATAACCAGCTCGGGACCGAGGCGAGCGCGAAAGATCACATCGCGTGCGTTTTCGGCCAACAGCCGATAGCGGTCCAAACCTATCGCCGATTCCTTGATCATGCGTTCGAAATAGAACGCCAACATCCCGAGGATGAGAAAACTTCCCACGACAGCGCCCAGCCGAAAACTCCACAAAGCAAGCGAGGGCATCACAAATTGCCACGGATTTGTGCTCTGGATGACCCCCACGAGGATAAAAGAAAGCCCCGCCACGAAGGTCACCGAGCGGGCCGCGTCCTTGTAGCGCAGGATGACCACGCCGGTGCCCACGTACATCACGAGCAAGTAGGGAGCGACAATCGCCGCGATAACCAGATAGCTCGCTCCTAAAAGTGCGCTTCCGACCACTGCCGCAAGCATCGATATAAAAACTACCTTCCACAAACGACTCGTCGAGGCACCCGTGAACTTCAAACACCCGACAAAGAACAGTTGAGCTGCCGTCAGAGAAAAAAGCTGACAGACAAGGTGCAAGAGCAGAAAATCCCCCCAGTATTCGATGGCAACGCGCAGAGCATAGTAGAACATCCAGGCGGCCCAACCCAGTGCCCAATATCCCAAAAACGCTCGCCGATCCCTGCGGTAGAGATGTCCGCAGATCAAGGTCAGCATGAAAGTACCGATAAGCACCGTCAGCAGGCCGGAATCTTCCCAAGGCATCATTTTCATCAGTGATCCCACCTACGGTTTTTTTGAGCAATGTCCGCGTCGCGGCCTGACATGCTCTGTGTCTGCCGGGCTGCGATGATAACTCAATTTATGCCTTGGTTGGCACGGAAATTGAGAACACTAAAACCATTTTGACGGATCTCATCCCCTAAAAAAATGGGCCTTATCGGATCTATTGAGCACTTGGCACAGTAACGGTGTTCTCAGGTTCGGGGCCTCGGGTCGGGGACTTGGTGGCCTCCATGAGCGCGTGGAAGACAATGGTCCCATTCT
>JAABTR010000748.1 GCA_011389755.1 Deltaproteobacteria bacterium
ACCGTGTTCTCGGTGAAGCGCAACGAAAAAGGGGTCAGCGGTTTTTCCGTGATGGAGGGCGCGGTCCGGGTTGTCTGGCCGGGCGGGGAGAAAAAGCTGCGGGCAGGCCAGGCGATGGTGACGGCAAGGCCCGAGCCGATGCGGATGGACGAGCCCAAAAGAGCCCTTGAAATGCTGTCTGTGCCTCGAGAGAGGATAGCGACTTTGGAGCCGGCGTTTTTTATTGGCGACGGCGATGAGGAAGAAGACAAGACGGCCCAGAACGAAGCACCCCGCCCTGAAGACGGGGAGTTAACAGAAAAAAAAGATGGCGCCACAAGACACAACGGGAAGGGGCGGGCTTCGGCGGCCAAGGGCGCCCTCTCCGGCGAACAGACGGATAAGAGCGAGGCGAAGCGGCTCTTCGACCAGGCCCTGGGAAGCGCGGATCCTCAAGAAGCCGTGGACCTGTTTGATAGGGTGTCGAAGATGAAAGGTCCGTGGGCCGAGGTGGCCGCCTATCGGGCGGCGCGTATAGCCGTCAGGAAAGGGTTTCCCGATTCCGAGGAGCGCCTTAAGCGACTCCTGAGGGATTATCCGCGGGGGAAATTCGCGGCGGAGGCCCGACTGACGCTGATCGAACGCTACATGAGGGAGCGGCAGTTTGGGTCTGCGTCCGAAGAGATAGCCGTTTTTCTGTCGCGCCATCCCCAAAACGAGCGCGTGGGCGATGTGCTTTTCTTGAGGGGGGAGATCTCCCGGGTCCGGGACAGGGATTGCCGATCGGCGCTCAAGGACTACAAAAAATCCATCGGCCGCACCCGGCGCGAAGACGACGCGATGTTTTGGCGCGCTTGGTGTTTGGATGACATCGGTGATCCGGCTGCGGCCAAGAGCATGTTCGAATCCTACTTAAGACGCTATCCAAGCGGACGACACGCCGATGCCGTCAAAAAGTATCTCGAGTAGCGAAAAAGAGGTGAGACTTAGCGCCTAAGACGTGCTGGGTCTTTCCTCCTTTCGACTTCTGCGTCCAACGTGTGTCCTTGGAGCCGTGTCCCATGGTGGCCATGGACACATTTTTTGCGGGGTTGTGCGCAAAAAGAAGCAGAGAGGGTGTAAAAATATACAAATGCGAAAAATATGAAGGTTTTCCTGTCTGTCCGCATTCATGGGTGGGAGTGACGCTTGCCGGGATTTTCGGGGGGCATCTGTCCGAGGAAGAGATAGCGGGGCAGCTCGCTCGTTTACGAGCCAGGAGAGCTAAGATGAGTCGCGACAAGGATCCCGTGCGATGGCGAGATGATTCCGAATATCGGAATCTGTACGATATTCTGGCCACCGCCTCAGGGGAGCCTCCGGATGGACTCAAAGACAGAGTGTGGCAGCGGGTTCGAGATCCCGAGCCGAAGCGTCCCTCGACCTTTGTGTGGGCGATTCCCGCAGGGATCGCAGCGAGCGCAGCGTTTGCATTCGTTTTCGCGTCGCTTTTCTTCGAGCCCGGTGAAAAGCCGGTCGGTCGCATGTCGGACGTTATGGGGCACGTCGCAATCGCGCCACCGGGCAGCGATGATTTCGAGACCGCGACGAACGATTCGACTCTGTCCCCCGGCTCGATGGTGGAGACAGGAGTTCGCTCCTGGGTCCGCGTCGTGAGTGACAGGCACGTTGAAGTGGTTGCCGAGCCCAGCACGCGGTTTCGCGCGGGAACGCTAGGTGAGGGCGACAGCCTGATTCTCGATCAGGGGACCATCGTCGTGGCGGTCAAGGGGCCCAAAAGACAAAGGCCGGTGATTGTCTCCGCGCGGGAATACAAAGTGTACGTGGTGGGCACCGTGTTCTCGGTAAAGAGCACCGAGGCAGGGTCAGTTGGATTTTCGGTGATGGAGGGTGTGATTCGGGTCGCGTGGCCGGGCGGGGAGCAAAGGCTTCGGGCAGGTCAGACGATGTTGACGGATCGAGCCGAGGCGCTCCGAATGGATGTGCCTCAAAGAGCCCTTAAAATGCTCAGTGTTTCTCGGGAAAAAATCGCGATTTTATCACCGGCGCTTGTTATCGGCGAAGGCTTGGGGAGGGCCGCAGGACCACCCGATGCCGGCGGTGTTCCGGTCGAAAAGACGGAGGAATCAGACGCGAGGGGGACGCCTAAAGAGGAGAACAGTCACCTTTCGCAGGGGCGCCTTACCCCTGCGAAAGGTCTCGATTCCGACGCTGGGGCCCGAAAGAGCGAAGCGGAAATGCTTTTCGAAAAAGCCCTTGCCAGCGCTGACCCGCGCGAGGCTGTGGCCCTGTTCGACCGTGTGTCGAAGACGAAAGGACCGTGGGCCGAGGTTGCGTCATATCGGGCTGCGCGCATTGCGGACAGGAACAAATTTCCCGATTCCGAAAAGCGCTTTAAAGAGCTTCTCAAGGACTATCCCCGAGGAAAGTTCGCGGCAGAGGCAGGGCTGACGCTCATCGAGAGTTACATGAAGGCGCGGCGCTTCGCACGAGCGTCCGAAGAGATCGCGAAGTTTTTGTCCCGGCATCCAGGGAATGAGCGCGTGGGCGATGTTCGCTTCCTGCGAGGGGAGATTTTCCGAATCAGGGATCGGGATTGTCGGTCGGCGCTCAAGGACTACGCGTGGGCCATGGGTCGCACTCGGCGCGATGAAGATGCCATGTTCTGGCGGGCTTGGTGCTTGGATGAAATCGGAGAACCCTCCGCGGCGAAGGTCGTGTTTGAGGCCTATCTGAAGCGATATCCCTCGGGGCGTCACGCGAAGACAGTTAGAAAGTCGGTACAGCAGTAAAAGCCCTTCTATTGTTTTTGGTTGGATACAGTATAAAAGCTGCCGGGATCGCTCTGGTTGTTGTATTCGGTCAGAATCCAATCTGCACAGCGGGCACTCGTCGAGATCCTCATCTCATCGAAAACACCTTTGGCCAGGTAGTGACGAATGTCATGCCTGGCGAGGCATAATCATGCATGTATGCCGGGAGCGAGGGGTTACCTTTGTTTTTTTTTTTGGGAACAAGGGAAGATTACGGAGATGACACCATAATATATAAAGAGGTCTTTGGCTGCCCGCTCGTGATGCGGCTGTGATGAAAGGAAACGTCTTGAATGGCTCCTTTTCGAGATTGCTCGCGCTGGTGTTGTCGTTCGTTTTTGTCGTTATCGTATCGTGCGACCACGTGAAGTCACTCGGAACAATTGATGTCGACACCGGCTCTACGGGTAATTCCGATACGGACACCGGTGGCGACATAGAGTCCGATGACGACACCGATACAGATTTTGACGAGGGTTCGTGGTTTGAACAGACAGACATGCCCTACGCCTCCGGCAGCCTGACCTCTGCCATGCTGAGCGATGGGTTGCACGTTCTGGCCGGTAGTCCCGCTTTTCAAGTCCAGACAACCAATGGACTGTTCTCGGATCACTATGTCTACAGTAC
>JAABTR010000141.1 GCA_011389755.1 Deltaproteobacteria bacterium
GGCGACAACCAATCGTTTTCCTGGTTTAGTTTTCGAGGCGCCCTCGGGGCGAACATCATCCTGCCCATCCGCGCCGGCACGTCATTATCTCTGGGCGGCACAGTCGGCGGGTTGTCCGCGCGCAAGGCATTTTATCGCCTCTCGAACAATACGCCCATCGTAACCACCGCCCCAGCTGACTGGGCAGCCACTTTGGGCCTAATTTTTCATCTTTAGCTTGAGCTTTTTGGGAACAACCAAGCGACCTGGAGCCATGACACCTGTGGATAGGCACTGCATACGTGAGCGCTTAGAAAAACTATCCAAGGATCTGCCCCAGCTTGTTTTGATGTAAGGGGACGACCGAGTTTGAAAAAGCGCGATTTGATGTCCAAACAAAAAACGGGTGCGCGACGCGTATCGTCGCAGCCCCTGCCTCCTCGCTCGGAGCTGAACGACGAAGAGCTCATGGCCCGGCTGGCAACAGGAGAGATAGAGGTGTTAGCACAGCTCTACACGCGTCACGAGCAGATGGTTCGCCGGGCCCTCAGGCGCTGCGCGCCGGAAATATCCGACGCCTACGTCGAAGATTTGACTCAAGATGTTTTCCTGGTGCTCTATCGCAAAGCGAAAAGTTACGACAGCAACAAAAAGCTCCGCTCGTATCTTTACGGAATCGCAACAAAATGCGCTCAGAGCTGGAGACGAAACATTTGGCGGCGCCGGGAGCTTTTGAGCCAAGCAGATACGGCGGAGCTGCCGGTGGCAAGGCCTTCGGATCCGCCGCCGGATTTGTCGGCTGAGCTGCGCCAGGTGATTTCCCAGGCCCTGTCACGCCTGTCTGAAGAACAGCGGCATGTGCTGCTTTTGCACGCGGTCGAGGGGTTTGGCGGGGAGGAGATCTCCCTCATCTTGGGCATCAATCATCAGACGGTGCGAACGCGCCTTCACCGCGCGCGCCAGACTCTTATGAAAAACGTGAACAAGGAAACCTGGATGCAGGTTTTGTCGGACGGAGCTCTGCCATGAAATGTCAAGACATCGAAAAGAGCATGGATCAGCTCCCCCCCTCGGGCCGAGTCCCCTCCGACCTCCTTGGCCACCTGGCGGATTGCTCCGATTGTGAAGAGGCTGTAAAGAAGTGGCAACTCATTCAAAGAACGCTCCAGGCGCTGGAGCGTCAAAACGCCCCGGCGCGCCGGATCCCGCTCAACGTGGCCACCGAGAGACTGATCTCACGAGCCGCAAAGGAGCATGAGCGCCGGCGCGCAGCGAGACGACTCGCCATCATCCTCCCCATCGCGGCGTCCTTCGCGCTGATCGCCGCCACATCTATCTATGTCGCCCAATTGAAAGACGCCAAAGACGCATCCCACCAGTCGCCTGACTCGGACCGACAACCACCGCAGATGGCGACGCTCGTCATCGATGGGGAGACACGGACGGATCATTTCGAACAGATCAGTCGGGAATTGGAAGCGCCAAGGAGCAAACGCTCCTTGCTCCAGATCAACGACGACGCCGTTGGGATCGAACAAGACAGCCGCGTCCGCATCGAGCGAGCGCGTCCCGAGCAGACGCGACTCCGGCTGGACCAGGGCCGCATCGCCTGCCAGGTCACCCGCAGGGCTCTCGACGAGCGCTTTGAGGTCCAGGCAGGCCCCTTTCTCGTCCGGGTCACGGGAACGCAGTTTTCCGTCTCGCGTCAGGGCACAGCGCAGCTCACGGTCGCGGTCTGGGAAGGCGAGGTCCAGGTTGCACGCGGCGCCGAGCAGTGGGCGGTGGAAAAGGGAACACGACTTGTGCTGGGAGAAACAAAAGAGCCTCTCGTGGAGCCTTTGTCCACTCAGGCCCAAGGTGAGCTGGAGCGACTGCTCAAGCCGAACGCAGACGAAACACAGAGCCCCGCGTTGGGGCTAGATGCCCAGCGAGATGACGACGAGCAGGGCAAGGTGGACGCGGTTCGCCCGGCGCGCCGCCCCACCGAGGACCTGGCCACGCTCAGAGCATGGGTCCTCGACGGCCGCTACGAAAAGGCCCGTCGCTCCCTCAGACGCCACCTAAGGGCGCACCCCGAAGATGCCAAGGCGTGGTCTCTGCTGAGCGATTGCGCGCGAAAAATGAGACGCTGGGACGAGGCTGTGGCGGCCTATCGCGAGATCATCGCCATCGAAGTCGGCGCCAAGAAGCGACGCGCGCAGTACCGGGCCGGCACCATCTACCAAGATCAGCTCGCCGATCCCGCCGCCGCCGCGAAGCTTTTCGAGCAATACCTCGCTTCGGATGCCACAGCCTCGGTCATAAAAGCCGAAGCCATGGTGCGCCTGGCTCGCGCTTATCTCGACATGGGCAGACGCGCAAAGGCAAAGACCCTGCTCGAGACTGTTCACCGCGTGCACAAAGGGACGGCCGCCGCCGCAGAAGCGAAAAAAAAGCTCGAATCGATGAATCTCGACCTGGATCCTTGACGCTCGAGACGAGGAGCGAAAATTTAAATTTATGAGCCGGCTGCTAAAATCTCGCCTGAAAAAAACCGTCACGTGGCTCCTTTTCTCACTGTGTTCGAGCTGCTCCGAGAATGTCATCGTCGATGACGTGGGCAACACCACCGACCCACCCGTTGAGACTGTCGTCGATGTCGAGACGGAGACCGAAACAGGCAGCGCCTCGATGAGCCCCTGCGGCGACGACCCGCAGGCCCCCACCGAACCCCGGCTCGCCGATGTGATCGTGGTCGTGGACAACTCGCCTAAAATGGAAACAGAAATTTCGATGACTCAAAAGGCACTCGGAGAGCTTTGGTCTACGCTCGAGGCCGCCGGGACCAAGCCCCATCTCACGGTGATATCGGCTGCGAACCCGGGAGCCGATCCCAAGGACAAAAATGGAGTGTGCATCCCTGAGCCGCTGGGCAGCGGAACCTGCCCTGAAGACTCGCGCCCACCCGGTTACGTGCATCTGCCCGTGCAGGTTGGGAGCAAGGACGCGCTTTTGGTCTTGCATGGAAATTACGATAGCTGGAAGGAGCGGATTCGGCGCGGAGGAGACCTTCACATTTTAGTCATCTCCGACGACGACTCCGAGATGACCGCCCAGGAATTCATCGAGGCGATGAGCTCTTCGACCCCTTCAGTGGAAAAATTCTTTTTCCACAGCATCGCCGCCGCGACGGACAAAATCGCCGACTGCGCGCTCGAGCCTCCGGGCCCGTGCTGCGAAGTCTCGAGTCACCTCGCAGCGGTCTACAAAGAGCTGGTCCAAATGACCGGAGGTGTTTTCGGCGACCTTTGTCGCCAGGATTTCGCGTCGGAGTTCTCGGCCATAGCAAAAAACATCGCGCAAACGAGCTGTCGCTCCTCGCTCAGATGATCCACAATATCTCTGTGTCCGCGCATCAATGCAGGAGAATACCGAGGAGACCAATGCTTACAAACGTCTCGAAATATTGTGATCAAAAGTATCGACACGTCGGCGAGACAGCGAAAATCATCAAAATAGTACCTGTGTCATTCCTCATGCTGCTTCTATCGAGCTGTGGTGACGAACCTTGGAACTGGGATGCCATCGCTGAGGCGATGGACTCGGACGACGCAGATAACACAGATAACACAGATAACACAGATGA
Organism: Deltaproteobacteria bacterium; assembly: GCA_011389755.1. Classification (GTDB taxonomy): domain Bacteria; phylum Myxococcota_A; class Polyangia; order JAAYKL01; family JAAYKL01; genus JAABTR01. The sequence continues at coordinate 3,605 of JAABTR010000141.1, forward strand.
CGCAAACACCGACACCATGACGGACGCAGAACAAGATACAGTGACCGCGTCGGACACAGAGGCCGAGGATACCGAGCTCCCGGTGGAGACAGACACCGGCGTGGACACGCTCACAGACAACTGCCCCGAAAACCCAAACAAGACCGAGCCGGGAATCTGCGGCTGCGGCCAAAGCGACCGCGACGGTGACGGCGACAGCACGCCGGACTGCGTCGACGGTTGCCCCAATGACACAAACAAGACCGAACCGGGTATCTGCGGCTGCGGCGAAAGCGACCGCGACGGTGACGGCGACGGCACGCCGGACTGCGTCGACGCTTGCCCCACCGACAAAAGCAAGACCGAGCCGGGTATCTGCGGGTGCGGCGTACCTGAAGGCACCTGCGACGAGCCCCTTTGGGTGATCGCAACGCCTATCGCGGACGCCTATGTGAGCGAGGAAAACCCAGAAACCAACTATGGCAATGAAACGTCACTCTACGTGGACACTTCTGATGTCTACTTGGAGACTTACATCAAGTTTTGGTTGCCGACTCTACAAGGCGAGGTCCTAGG
>JAABTR010000142.1 GCA_011389755.1 Deltaproteobacteria bacterium
CTACGTGGACACTTCTGATGTCTACTTGGAGACTTACATCAAGTTTTGGTTGCCGACTCTACAAGGCGAGGTCCTAGGAGCGACGCTGCGTCTATACGTCGACAACGCGACGCGGGATGGGCCCAAAGTCCACCTGACGCGCAACGACTGGTTTGAAGACGCGATCACGTACGACAACCGCCCCGATGCCATCGTCCCGTTCATCACAGATCTGGGCGGGATACGCGACGGCTGGCTGGACATCGACGTCACGGAGGCCATCTCGGGCGCGGGTGAGATTTCCTTTGTTTTGGTGCCGGACTCAAAAGACGGTGCGGATTTTGACTCGCGAGAATCCTCGAACAATCCCGCGCTCATCATCGAGATAATCGAACGATGACTGCTATTTTTTATCTCGATAAGCCACGGGCACGCCGAACGCCACCCCGGCGCGAAATCGGGGCTGAAGGGGCATGTACTCGAAGATGGACTCGCTCCTGAAGAGGTACCGCATCCGCCGGTTGTAGAGATCGACCCCTCCTTCGGCCTGAAAGTGAACCCCGGGCAGTATTCGAACCTGGACGAGCAGCGCGGCGCCGAACCCGAACGTCTGCGCCGTGTCCTGATTGGTCTGGGTCGGGTCCGAGCCGATCCACCGAGTGAAGTCCAAGATGGCGTCGAGGCCGAGCCCCACGCCCAAGCGTCTCCAAGGCAGCGTGCCCGCGAGACCGACCCTCAAAGGAAACCGCTCGACTCGAACGAGCCTGTCGTCATCGAAAGAGCCCAAAAACCCGGCGCTGACCCTGAGCCCGAGAAGCTCCTTGTAGGACACCCCGATGGTGGTCGAGCCTCCGAACATGGGGTCGCGGTTCGGCGAAACAAAACTGCCCTCGAGCGCCGGATAGACCGAGGTGAAAAGGTAGGGCTCTGGGGGGGTCGGACAGTGCAGGTAGGACATGGGGCTAAGCTGCTGGGTCTCCGCGTCCAGTGCCTGGATGACGAGCACCGAGCGTGCCCGTTTGGCGTCCTTCGAGCGGTCCTGTCTGCGGACCAACCGCGGGCTGAGCGCCGCGCGCACGATGGCGGCGATGGCCTCGCAATCCGAACGCCAACCTCGTGAGTCGACCGGGAGAGTCCGCACGACGAGGTGCTCGTTTTCCAGCGAGGGCGCTGTGTCACCCCCGCCGGCCCACTCGAACGTGAGCATTTGAACCCGGCGCCCGACGGGATCGACCCAGACCGCCGCCAGAGCGCCGCTGTCATCGATAACGGCTCTGACACGGTCGACTTGCTCGGGGAGGGGCACGGTCTGAGACAAAGGGGCGCCGATTTGAACCTCGACATCGTAGTCGGCCAAATGGGCGCTCAGCGTGTCGAGGAGGAGCTGCGAGCTGCTTTGTGCTTCATCGGCCAACAAGAGAATCTTGACCGGCCCGCACCGCTGCCCTTGGCAAGGAGCTGGGAAGGCCATGGCCAAAGCCCAGACGACGAGGCCTGCCGGCACGCGCAAGATAAGGCTTAATAGAAAACGACGACGTGGGAGCATGAGAGCCTATCTAAACGATGCCAAGGTTTCGGTCCACCGAATTTTATTCTCAGCCGTTTCACGATCGATTCCATGGTCGCCCCCGTATCGATGAGAGGTTTCAGGTAAAAAAAACCGATGGCCCTATTAATCTTTTTCGCCGCCGCGCCGTTTTTAATAAGTGAGTTATTCGATGTGATTGCGGCGACGTCGAGTGGAGCGCCGCTCACTCGAATCGGTGGGATGCTTTAACAAAACCAATGTTGCCGGACGGACATCAATGATGAACATCCCGAGCGTCACAGGGCCAATCACCATCGTTTTGGGTCTTTTGCTTTTCGCTTGCACGTTTGCAGACGACGAGCGCTGCACGAGCGGTTACGACTACGACCCCGAGGGCCACACGTGCGTGCCCGTCGAGGAAGACGCCGAAACCGACGAGCCTCAACAAAGCGACACGAGCAGCGCTTCGACTCCGGACGATACGGACGAAACGGGCCTGGGGAAGGCTTGCACGGTCGAGGGCAACGAATGCCAGGATCTCGAGGCGAGCTACTGTGCCTTGAACCCAGTAACTCAGACCGGGTACTGCACCTATGAGGGGTGCACCTCCGATCCCGGCACGTGCCCGGAAGGCTACACGTGCTGTGACATGCCGTTTGCGGGGATTCCCAATTTTTGCGCGACGAAAGAAGACGCCGAACTGATGGGCAGCAGCCAATGCCGAAAACCGTAGGTAAAAAATTGATTTTGTTGCACAAAAACTCTCTCTTCGCCGGGATGGTTCTGTGCGCCTTCGCCCTTTGCCCTCAAGGCGTCGCGGCTCAGGAAAAAAGCGCCGAGCCGAGCGGGGGAGCCGAAGGCGCCTTCGAGGAATCCGGCGCAACGGGATCCGCCGCCCAGCCCGAGCAGCCGGGGTACGAGAAGCTCGCCGAGGAGCAACAAAAAGAGCTCGACGCTCTGAAGGATCGGCTCGCTCAAGCAGAAAACAAAATCGAAACCCTGGAGCTAAGCGACCTCCAAAGCTCTGCCTTCGGCTCCGGATTGGGCAACAAAGACGCGTCTTTGAACATGCACGGCTTCTTCGACATGACCTTCACCAAAATCCTCATTGACGACTCGGCGATGATCAAAGGGATCGTAAATGAAAAT
>JAABTR010000143.1 GCA_011389755.1 Deltaproteobacteria bacterium
TCCAGCATTTCAACGTCTACTTTTTCAGCCAACTGAGCGATTCTTTCGATTTTCTCGCCGAACTCCGCTTCACCTTCTTGCCGCTCGGCCACGAATACAGCTTCGAGCTCCCCGGCTTCGCCGAATACGACAGAGAGGACACCCAGGTCGTCGATCCGCAGACCTCCGAGCACCTGCACCTAGGCGGTCTGTACATCGAGCGCATCCACCTGACCTGGAAGCCGTCAGACCATTTCTCCGTGCGCGCGGGCCACTTTTTGACCCCCTTTGGGATCTGGAACGTCGATCACGGCAGCCCGGTCCTCATCACGGTGCGCCACCCCTTCGCCCAGATCCACCGGATCATGCCGCTGAATCAGACGGGGCTACAGTTTTCGGGTCGCTTTTACCCATCGGAGACCTTCTTCGTCGACTACGACGTCACCGTCTCCAACGGGCGCAACCCCATCTCCGCGATTCAAGACCTCGACGAGAACAAAGGCGTCGGCCTTCGCCTGCGCTTCATCTATGAGAGCACCGCGCTGCGATTTGCCCTGGGTGGCTACGGCTACTACGGTGAGTCCACCGACATCAAAAAGACGCTGACCTTGGTCCCCTTCAAGGTCGTGCCTACGAGACTGTCCCACTCCAAGGAATGGGTGGGCTCGGCCGATATCCTCTTCGAGCTGTACGACTTCAGGCTCCAATCGGAGTTCGTCCGGCGCCACGTGGTCCACGACATCCACGGGGAGCGGATCGCCACTTTAGGCCCGGGTCTCCAACCGAACTTCAACAGCACCGACGCCTATGTCCTGGCCGGCTACACAATCCCTCTAGGTTCCACCTCTTTTTGGTACCTCATGCCGTACGTCATGTTCGAATACGTCGACCTCGACGACTCGACTCCCATCGGCAAAGGGCAGGTGTACATGGCCGGGCTCAACATAAAGCCCAAGCCGTTCTTGGTGGTCAAGGCGGAGTACTCGTACGCCGACATCCCCTCCGCCGCAATGCATGTTTTCTCCGCGCAGCTGGCGGTCGCATTTTGACGTCATGGAGATGAACCGTTTGAGTTACGGCAAGGGCACAGAGCAAACGCGAGAGACGCCGATGGCCGCTCATGGACGTCGATCGCGCCTGGTGTCGGCCTTGCTGTTCATCGGGAGCTTGACCCTTTGTCTGCGGACCTCCACCTCCAGTGGCGACGAGACAAAACCGCGCCCCTCGGACATTCTCGTCATCGTCAACAAAACCTCCGATGCGGGCTCGGTCAGCGAAGAGGAAGTCAAGAACGTGTTCTTACTCAGACGCGAACGCTGGAGCGGCGGCCAGAGCGTGGTCCCCGTCAACGCACCGGCCGGGGACCCCCTTCGGTTGGCGTTTGCCGACCGCG
>JAABTR010000144.1 GCA_011389755.1 Deltaproteobacteria bacterium
GCTGGAGCGGCGGCCAGAGCGTGGTCCCCGTCAACGCACCGGCCGGGGACCCCCTTCGGTTGGCGTTTGCCGACCGCGTTCTCGGTATGCGACCGGACGAAGAACAAACCTACTGGCACCGATACAAAATCCGAAGCGGCTCCAACCCGCCGCCTGAGTTCCAAAACACCCTCAAGGCCGTCTTTATGCTCAAAAACGGTGTGAGCTACATCTTCCGCAGCGACTACAAAGAGGGGGTGGCCAAGGTGGTGCTGGTCGTACCCGAGCGCTAGAGACAGCTCACTCGCTTGTCCTGGGCGATGAACAGCCATTTTCTCACGGCTCGTTCGTGTTATGCTCCCCTGAAAACTATTGACGAATGAGCAAAAGGTCGATCGTGGCTAGAAACGCAAACACACCGAACCGCCTCAGAAAGTTGGAGGCCGAGCTCAATCGCCGAGACCGCGAAGCGCGAAGAAGGCGCGTGGCCGGCAAAAGAATGTATCGACGACAGATCACCGCCGGAAACACGCTGTGGAACCTGCTTCAGTTCATCGCCTTCGCCGTCGTCTTCGGCGTGGCGGTGATCCTCGCCCTCAACCTGCTTTTTTGGGCGGCGGGCATCGCGTTCATCGTGGGGCTCGCGTGGGTCATCTACCACCTTTTGTTCGGCAAGAGCTGAGGATCGGCATCACAAGACGCTATCGCCGCTTTGATCGCCGGCAAGCTCACATCTCGTAGGTCAGCATCGCGCGGGCGTCGAAGCCGGGCATGTCGAATCCAGAACCGTGGAGCCTGTAGTTCGCATCGGTCAGGTTGTAGAGCCCCACGTCGGCTCTGAAGCGCTTTAAAAAACGCACACCGCCGCGCAGGTTGAAGGTCACCCATGGGTCCGTCCCATCGCAGTCGTCTTTTAGAAGCCCCGTGAAGTCCCGAGTCTCGCAGATCCGCAGGTCTTCTTTGTCGATCGGGTGCAACGCGTCCTGGCGACCGGACCACAGGGAAAAGGCCTCGAGCCACAACCCGTCGTCGCCGTGATCGTATCGCAAAGACGCTTTTCCGAAGACCGGCGGAATCCTCCGCGCCGGGTGGGTCTCGCCGCCATTTTTGAGTTCTGCCTCGGTCCAGGTGGCGCCGGCGCCAAAAGTCAGCTTCCACAGGCTCAGCCGGGCTCCCCCCTCCACCCCCGTGCCGTCGCCGCCCTCGGCGTTTATCCGGCGGACGACGGGCGCGCCCCCGACGTCGGCTCGGCCCTGCCAGACGGCGCTCTCTTCGTCGATGGCGCCTCGCAAAAAGCTGTAGAACCACGCCCCGTGGAAGGAGAGAGGCCCCCAAAAGAGCTTCGCGCCCACCTCCACCGTGTCGATCCGCTCGGGAGCCAGCTCGCCGTTTGGGATCTCGAACTTGCTGCCGGTGTCGCCCACGGCGGTGGTCTCTTGGAGGCTCGGAGCCCGAAAGCCCTGATTGAAAGAGGCGTAGAAGTTGTAGAGGTCGGGCCTTAAAAGCTGCAAGCTGGCCGCTCCAGCAAAGCCGCTGTCGCTGTAGCTGACGTCGCCGATACTCGGCACGTCCGGCGCGTGGGCCGCAAAATCCGAGAATCGCCCACCGCCCGTGAGGTGAACCTGCCCGATGTTCGGCCCCACGTCCCAGGCCATGAGGTCTGCGTGGAGGAAGACCCCCAAGGTCCTGTACGTGGAGCCGTCCGAAAAATTGCCTCGGGGCGCGGCCCGCCAGGCGAAGCCGTCGTCCCTGAGCGCGTCTTGACGGCTCGAGCCGACCCAGTCGTGGTAGACCTCGAAACCGCCCACGAGCTCAAGCCGATTGCCCAGCAAAGAAAGCGCAACATCGATCTCGGCCCCGGCCGTGTCGACCACGTCCCGGTAGCGCCTCTTCTCCTCGACGGCGCTGCCTTTAAAGGAGATGCACGCGGGCAGGTCGGCGACAGCGCCCGCTTCGTCCTCATCGCACGAAAATCGGTCGCCCGTCTCGTCCATGCGGTGATAGGAGCCGAGCACCCGAACGCGCCGCACCGGCCCCTTCGACTCATACGTGAGCGCGGCGTAGGCCAGGTGGTCGTCGTTGTCGTACAACCTCACGTCGCCCCGCCCCAGCCTGTCGGTTCGACCGGCGTCGTCCAGGGTCGTGCCGAAGTAGGCCCCGGTCAGCGTCATCGATTTGCCCAAGCGCTGTGTTGCCTTGGCCCGCCAGCTCCCGGCCGTGTAGGCCGACAGGGGCTGAACGTCGCCGCCCCCCGCCCGCAGCTCACCGAAGCGCGCCATCGTACCTCCCCCGCTGAGCGTCAAGTCATCTGCCTTGGCTGCGAGGCTCAAGGTTCCACCCGGCGACGCGTCAGCGCTTCTGAGCCACCCCGACAGCTTGGCCGAGGCGCCGTGTCCACCCTTTATATCCGGCTGCTCGGTCACGAGATGGAAGACCCCGCCCATGGCCCCGCTGCCGTAAAGCACGGCCGCGGGCCCCCGAACCACCTCGATGCGCTCGAGGGCGAAGGGATCGATCGTTGCCAGGTATTGGTTGGGCCCGGTCCGGAAGGTGCCGGTGTTAAAACGCACCCCGTCCACCAGGATGAGGTTTTGAGGCCCGATGAGGCCGCGGACGATGGGCGCCCCTGCTCCCCGGTTGGTCTGTTGAACGTAGACCCCCGGCATCTCCTGGAGCGCTTCGGGGACCGAGCCGGCCTGCCGCTCGCGGATCTCTTCGCTCGTGA
>JAABTR010000145.1 GCA_011389755.1 Deltaproteobacteria bacterium
GGCGCGGCGTCATGGGAGAGATCGGCCCGGCTCGCGCCGGCCACCGCCTGGGGCTCAGGCTCGCTCGGCTCTCGTCCTTTTCTCGTTTCGACCTCGTTCGGCTCCTCGCTCTTGGGTGTCTGCGCGGCGCCGACGGGGCAAAACGCCACAAACGCGAGCGCCGACAAAAAACCGATCCACGACCTCGAGCTCATAAAAAAACCCTCGCAGCTTTTTTGCGCAAAAAGCTATTCTTAATCGTTTTTTGCTTGGACTTCCACAGCATCGGATGCATTCGAGACAGGCTCGAAGGTTCAAGGTACACTTTCCTGGTGCTATTTTTGTAAGCGGTCCCGGTCACCCCGGTCTTGGACGGAGACGAGAAGTCGATGAACACAAAAATTCTTTTAGGGATCGCGATGACGACTCTGAGCGCGGCCGCCTGCCGCGAAAACCCGGCACCACCCGCTCCTCCCGCCTCGGTTCCGGCCTCTCTGCCGGCCACGGCCCCTTTATCGTCAACCGTCGAGGTGCTCATCGTGACGCAGCCCGAAGACGCGCAGATCCTCGCCGAAGGTCAGGTTTTGGGCAAGACGCCCATGAAAATCAAAATTCGCGAAGATACGAACCTGGTCCTCAAAAAGGAGGGGTTCGTGCGTCAGGCCATCTTGCTGACCACCAAGAGCGACCCGAACCTCGTGGTCAAGCTCTTGCCCGCTGCAGAAGAGCCCAGCTTGGCCGCCTTGAACGAGCGGCGATCCAATCGGCGCGGCTCCCGCAAAGCGAAGCCCTCTGGATCCGGTGACGACTCAAAGGCTTATAATACAGATATGACAAAGAACCAGAGTGAGACCACCAAGCCCCCGGCCGCCAGGACACGCAGCCAGAACAACTCGCTTTCGGAGCGCGCGGCTCAAGAGACCACCGCCTCGCCCAAAAAGACGACCCGCGCCAAACTCGACACCATGCGCAAGTGTAAAGAAGCTTACAACAACGGGCTCATCACACGCGCCGACTACCAATCAGCGACCGAAAAGATCCGCGGCCGCCTCAGAAAAGAGATCGACGATCTCAAGACCCGCTACCGTGGCGGCGAAATCACCAAAGCCCAGTATCGCCAGCAAGCCCGCGACATAAAGCTGCGATACGAGGGCTGATTTCAAAGAGCCTCTCTCACCTCTCTCCCCCTCAATCGCGCCCTAAAGTTTCTCGTAAACGAGTCGACGTTACTAAAGACGAGTCGACGACCGCGTGTGCTTGTCGTTCGACTCAACACGGAGCCAACGAAGTCATGGAAATAGACATC
>JAABTR010000146.1 GCA_011389755.1 Deltaproteobacteria bacterium
GTTACTAAAGACGAGTCGACGACCGCGTGTGCTTGTCGTTCGACTCAACACGGAGCCAACGAAGTCATGGAAATAGACATCTCCGAGAGGATCCCGGGCGGCGGTGTGATAAGCCTCCTGGGCCCTCCCCCCAACAAGCGAGTGCTCTTCGTCGACGACGAAGACCTGGTCCTCAGAGCGTTCGCTCGTGACCTGACGCGCAGTGACTTGGAGGTCGTCTTGGTCCGCTCCGCCGCCGAGGCCTTGTCCCTTTTGGAGACGGACGCGTTCAGCGTCATCTTGTCGGATTTCCAAATGCCCGAGATGAACGGGATCGACCTCCTCGAGCGGGCGCGCGCCATCGCCCCCGACGCGGTCAGGATCCTCGTCTCCGGACGCGCCGACTTCGACGCGGCGATTCAAGTCATCAACAGGGTGGGGCTCTTCAATTTCATCGCAAAGCCCTGGGACCCTTACGATTTGCGGGACATCCTGCGCCGAGCCCTGGAACACCACGCCATCACCGTGGAAAATCGCCGGTTGAGCATGGCGCTGTCCACCAAGTGCTCCCAGCTCTCGGAGCTCGCTTCGAACCTGGAGATAGAGGTTCGCGATCGCACCACCAGCCTGCTTCTGGGGCTCGTCAACGCGCTCGACCTGCGAGACACCGAGACCCAGTGGCACTCGAGGCGGGTCGCCATCTTTTCCAAGAGGCTCGCCGAACAAATGGGCATGACCGGCGATGAGCTCCAGATCGTATTGCACGGCGCGCTTCTGCACGACATCGGCAAGATCGGAGTGTCGGACACCATCTTGCTCAAGCCCGGCAAGCTGACGCCCGAGGAGTGGGACGAGATGAAGCGTCACGCCGAGTACGGGTACCGCATCTTGGAGCGCATCGAGTTTCTCAAAGAGGCACGCCTGCTCGTGCTCCAGCACCACGAGAGGTGGGATGGTCGCGGCTACCCCCACGGCGTGCTCGGCACCGACACCTACGTTGGGGCCAGGATCTTCGCCATCATCGACACCTACGACGCGATGACCTCGGACCGGCCCTATCGCAAGGCGCTGTCCCACGAGATCGCCTGCGCCGAGATAACGAAGATGAGCGGCACCCAGTTCGACCCCGAGATCGTCGCAGCGTGGGAACAGATCTCAAAGGATGAGCTCCTCGCGCTCAAGCGGAGCGTCGGCGAGCCGGAAGACAGCGAACGAGGCTAGGCAACTCATGTCATCTGCGCCCGACTTAGACATCTTTCTCGAGACCAACTTGAAACGCGTGGGTTCTCACGCCATTTTGCAAGACCGATTGCGCGACACCGCCCCGGACGAAGCGGCTCAGCTCTCCACGACCCTCGGGCCCGTGCCCGGCATGCAGCTGCTCGGGCGGCCGATCTACGACACGAGCGATCCCATCGGGGAAGCGTCGCGGCAGGTCGAGGGGCTCGTGGGAGATGACGACGCCTGCTTGGTGGTCTTGTTCGGCTTCGGCCTCGGGTATCACGCCGAGCAACTCGAGCGCCGCTTTAAAAAGCGCGTCATCGTCTTCGACCCCAGCCTACAGGCTCTGCACAGGGCCCTGAGCTGCCGTCCCCTGCCTCTGTCTCGCACTTCCGTGATCTCCGACATCACATACCTGATGTCCGAAACGCAGCTCCATCTCCAGTTCTCGGATCACAACATGGTCGTAGCGGCGATCCCCGCATATGTCGAGCTGTTCCCCGAGGAATTCGCCCGCTTCAAAGACGCCCTCGAGCACGCGACGGCCCACGCCAAGATCATGGAGGAGACGATCGCGAGCCGCACGAAGAACTGGATCGGCCATGTCGCCCAAAACCTGCCCCGGGCTTCGCGTCTTCATGGTTTCGAAGTCTTCGGGGATCGATTCCGCGGCAAGCCGGGCATTTTGATATCGGCCGGCCCTTCCCTCGACAAGAACATCGACGTCCTCCGGGAAGCCATGGGCCACGCCCTGCTCATCACTGTAAACACGGCCGTTCCCTCCGTGGCGCGCGGCGGGGTGGTCCCGAGCATCGTCGCCGTGGTCGAGGGGCTCGATCTGCGCCGCCAGTTCGAGGTGCCCTGGCTCGACCAGATCGTCCTGGCGCCCGCTCTTATCAGCTACCCACCCTTTTTCGACATGCCGGTCCGCCACGTTATTCCCATCGCCGACCAGTCGGCGATCACCGGGGAGTGGCTCGACCGCGCATACGGCAGAAAGCGATACGCCACGGGCGGATCGGTGTCATGCAGCGCGTTTTCCATCCTGGAGGCGCTGGGGTGCGATCCTATCATCCTCGTGGGGCAGGACCTGGCGTACACCGGTGGGGCGCGCTACCCCGAGGGCGCCAAGTTCGGGCGCCAGCGGATGCGGTTCGACGAGGAGACTCAGACGCTCTTGGCTGTCGATCGAAACGCCGAGCTCGAGAAGATCCGGATCGATGGCGGACTGACCGCCGAAGTCACCCTCAAGGGCGAAGAGCTCGAGGCTTGGGGCGGCAAGGGGACGGTATTCACCAGTAAAATCTTCGGCCTCTTCCGCGCCTGGTTCGAACAGATGGCCGCGGCGCATTCCTCCCACACTCGCCTCATCAACGCCACCGAGGGGGGCGCGCGCATTCGTGGTTTCGAGGAGATGCCCCTGCGCGAAGCGCTCGATATCTACTGCAAAGAGCCCCTCCCGGCCCGCGACATCATCGACGAAGCGATCCTCGCGGCGCCGATGCCTGATCCGAGCCCCGCGGCCGAGGTGCTCGAAGAGGATCTCGAATTCATCCGTCAGACCCGCCGAACAGCGGTCGATGCGTCGACAACGGCACGCGCCGCCATCGAAAAGCTCGAAACGGGAGATGTGGAGCGAGCACAGGAGCTGATGAGCGCTTTGAATGCGCTTGAGGAGCAGCTCAGCTCGGTGTCCGGCGAGATGAAGCTCCTCGACATCTTTGTCGCCGCCCAAGTCAACGCGCTGCGACTCGGGCGCAAGCAGGATCTCGCAGACGACCCCTCGCTCCAAGCCGCGAACGCCCTGAGACGGGAAATGAAATTGTTTCGAGCCATTGAGCGCGGGGCCGAGGAGCTCATCGAAATTTTTGAGCCGGTACTCGAACGCATCGCCCGCGAGGAGCCCCGATGAAAAATGCCCTAGTAAGTCTCCTGTCCCTGTGTATCCTCGCCGCGACCCTGTGCGCCCACGCCGGAAAAAAGAGCGGCAAAATCGCCCAGGCCAGGTCTGAGTTCGAGCGAGGGGTCACCGCTTTTGAGGCCGGCCATCTCACCGAGGCCCTCGACGCCTTTCAATCGGCCTACACCCTGAGCCCGACCTACCGGATCCTCTTCAACATCGCGCAAACCCAGGCCGAGCTTGGGCGTCCCCACGACGCCATGGCCACCTTTCAGGCTTACCTGGCCGAGGGCGGTGACGAGATATCAAAGAAGAGACGAACGCGGGTTCAAGCTGAGATCGTCAACCTGCGCGCGCAGATCGGTTACGTGCGCGTCAGCGGCCCCGAGGGCGCTCGTGTCTGGCTCGACGGAGAGCCGGCGGGGGTGCTCCCCCTGGCCGCGCCGGTCCGGCTGCCGGCGGGGAACCACAGGCTGGTCGTCAAACACGACGACGGGCGCTCGTGCCAAAAAGATATCTTCGTCGCCGCCGAGCAGACCACGCCCGAGCTCTGCGCGGTGCTCGAGAGCCCTTCGGCCGTCGCTGCATCCGTCGACGCCGATCTCGAGGTCGAGACCGGCGGGAGCGGGCTGCCGAGGGCCGTGCCCTGGATCGCAGCCGGGACCACCGTCGCGGCCCTTGCGGCGGCCGCTGTGAGCGCCGTAAAAACCGCGGGTATCAACAATTCTCTAAGGTCCAACTGCACAGGCGGCGTCTGCCCGCCGGGCCAGGAGTCCAACGTAACCGCCTTGCCGAAGTGGGCCGCTGCCACCGACGGGCTCTTCATCGCAACGGCGGTGCTGTCCGCCGCAACCGTGGCCTTGTTCCTCGAACCGTGGAAAAAGGAGGCCCCGCCCTCCGAAAGCGAAGGCGAGCTTTCGGCGCCTGAAGAGCCCTTGGAGCCTGCCTCCGTCGCGGGCGAGACCCTCGACACGAGAGGCTTATGATGAGTATTCGGCAAACAAGAAACGCAACCGCCGGCCCCTCTTTCGCACCGGCGTCGCTACTTTTGGTCGCAGGCTTCGCCATGGGCTGCTCGGCCTGGATAGATGAATTCGAAGTGGGAGAGCTCGCAGACAGAGGCGACACCGCCGAGGCGTCATCCGATGACGATTTCGGCGGCCAGACCGGCCTGTCCGATGACATCAAGGAACCCACGTGCGGCCACATTTACAAAGGCCCCGATGAGCTGGCGGTCGAGGTCTGCAGTCTGCCCGGCGGCGACTTCCTGATGGGGTGCGATCCCGCGTCGGGAGACTCCTGCGGCCCGGATGAGCTCCCGCGGCACACGGTCGCGCTGTCGTCGTTCTTCATCACGCGTCACGAGATAACCAACGCCCAGTTCCAGGCCTTCGTGACCGCCGATCCCCGCTGGGTTCGCGGCGGCGAGCTCGCCGCTTCGCAATGCGGATCCACCTACCTCGACGACTGGGAATCCGGCCTGCACCCGGCTTCGGGCACCTCGGATAAACCGGCCACTGGTGTCTGTTGGTACGCCGCCGACGCCTTCTGCCGATGGCTCGGCCAGGGCTTCGCCCTGCCCACCGAAGCCCAGTGGGAATACGCGGCCCGAGGCGGCGGCGACACCCCTTATGAGGTCTACGCTTTCGGCGACACCCCCAGCTGCGCAGCCGCCGCATACGAGTCGTGCACCTCGGCCGCGCTGCCGGCCGACCAGGCCGGGGGCACATCTCCATGGGACGTCGTGGGCATGGCGGGCAACGCTTGGGAGTGGACCGCCGATTGGTACCGCACCGACTACTACTGCAACCCCAGCGAGGGCAGGGGATACGGCTCGGACAGCTGTGACACTGGATACACCTGGTCTGACCCCGCAGGCAGCAGCCAAGGGACCCTCAAGGTCCTCCGGGGCGGCTCCTGGTACCACCCCGCTCGCATGATGCGAAGCGCGGCCAGACAGAGCCTCGACCCCAGCGTGGCCAGCGACTTCAGCGGACTACGCTGCGCGTCGTCAGCTCTTTGAGCTCGCTGCGCCGCTGTTCGAATTCGTGGACCTGAACCATCCGGCACACGCGGTTCTGATCCCTTCTATTGATATCGATGAATTTGACGCCATAAAGCCCCCCGGTCTCCTCGTCATAGCGCGCCCAAACCACGCGCCCACGCGCGCCCACGGGCTCTTGCTTGGAGATCTTCACGATGATCTGGAACTCCTCACGCACGCGCAGGGCCGCGGACGAGGCCAGCATAACTCCCCCGCCGCTCAAGTTGACCGTGGTCCCTTCGATGCGCGGCTCATCGGGCCGAATAATGAGCACGGGCATCTCGATATCAGCCCGAAAATAGGATCGCCGATTGCGCCTCCACCCTCCATCCGGGGCCTGAAGCACCACCGTGTGGGGATCGTCGTCCGCGACGCGCAAAAACCGGCTAGTCACCGGCAGCATATCCTTTTTTTGCGCCAAGGAGAGCTTAACCTCCTGGTTCGCTTCGAGCTCTTCGGCCGGCACGGACGCATCGCATCGGACACGAAACGCGTGGTTACCTATGGAAATGACCACCCCCAGATCGGAAGAGCGTCGT
>JAABTR010000749.1 GCA_011389755.1 Deltaproteobacteria bacterium
GCTCTCGTCGGGTACACCCGCGCCCTCATACAAAGATATCGCCCTTTTCTACTGGCCGCTCGCCCTGACCTCCACCGTCTCCTTGGCCATCCACCCGATGATCTCCTTCTTCGTGGGCCGCGGGCGCTTGCCCCTCGAGTCCCTCGCCGTGATCCCAGTGGTCAACGGGCTCTCTTTCATCTTTCGGTCCTTCGGGCTGAGCTACCAAGAGGTCGCCATCGCGCTCATCGGTCAATCGCCGAAGTCCTACCCGAAAGTCCGCAACTTCGCCTGCGCGCTCGGCCTCGCCGCGAGCGCCGGCCTCATCCTCATCGCCACCACCCCGCTTTCCCATCTGTGGTTCGAGAGAATCTCGGCCCTGCCTCCGGACCTGGCCGATTTCGCCTCCGAGGTGACGTTGATCATCGCCGTCTTTCCGGGGCTCTCGGTGCTGCTGTCTTTTCAGCGCGCCTTGCTGGTAACGGTGAAGGACACCAAGCCGGTCACCTTCGCCACCTTCATCGAGGTGCTCATCATCGTGATCGTCTTAACGGTGGGCATAGAAGGTCTCGGCGGCGTGGGCGCCTTCGTGGCTATGGCGGGGCTGCTCATCGGCCGCGCGGCCGGAAACGCCTACCTGTTCCCGCCGACGCTCCGAGCGGCGAGAAGTCCCAGCATCAACAGCGCGATCAACCAGGCCTGAGGGCGCGGGGCGGTCCCGGGTCTGCCCACCGATTTGCACTGGCACGACGGAATGTCTTCAAAGTTGGTACCGACCACCTCGATGGTGGTGGTGGCTTCGGCGGTCAGCCCTCGTCGCCCGGTGAGCTCGTCTTCACCGAGCTGCTCGACCGCTACAGTCACCCGGTAGACCCCGTTGCGCAGCGCCTCGAAGTTGGGCTCGGCGCCTTCGGCGTAGGTGTACTCGAAATTCTCAGAGCCCTCGGTGACCCCTTGCGGGTTTTGAATGACCGCAGATCCGTACCCGCTGGCGGCGGTTATCCCCCAGCGGTAGCGAAGCTGGGCGTTCTTGCGGTTTACGAAAAACCGCAAGAGCACCTCTTCTCCCGTCGCCACGGTCATGCTGGGCGGAGCGTACGCCGAGAAACCGGACAATCCGCCCTCGGGACAGTCGCCTTCGGGCTCATAACAAAAGCAGGTGCCGTCTTTGCCGGGCAGCACGAAGCAGTAGTCGTCGTCGCAGGCGTTTCCCAAGCCGTTGCGATCATCATCGCGCTGCTCTTCGTTCGCGGTCAGGGGGCAGTTGTCCAAGAGGTTGTCAACGCCGTCTCCGTCGATATCCGGATCGCAGACATCGCCGATCCCGTCTCCATCCAGGTCATGCTGCAGCGTGTTCGCGATGTACGGGCAGTTGTCACTGCGGGCGTCCTCGCTCAGGGCGAAGTCGAAAACACCGTCCGCGTCGGAGTCCCGGTTGCACTGACCTTCCAGAGCCGACGTGGCCATGGGGCAGTCGTCTTCGCCGTTTGGCAGCCCATCTCCATCGATGTCGTCATCGCAGGCATCGCCAACCCCGTCCCCGTCGATATCCCGCTGCTGTGGGTTGTAACTCAAGGGGCAGTTGTCCCTTTGACCTAGGGCGTTCTCGTCGAGGACTCCGTCGCCGTCGATGTCGTTGTCACACGCATCGCCCACCCCGTCCTCATCCACATCCGACTGGTCGGGGTTCGCTGCTGCCCCGCAGTTATCGCAGGCATCACCGACGCCATCGCCGTCCGCGTCGGGCTGGACCTGCTCGAAGCCGCCGTCAGCGCCTGGAACTCTGCGGGTGGGGTTGTAGGAAAAGCGACAATTATCCTGCTCGTCGGACACCCCGTCGGCGTCGAAGTCATCTTGCGCCCCGGCGGGCTGGGCCGACACCGGTGGGGTGACGAGCACCGATAATATCACCCACGAAATCTGTGCGAATCGAACCGTCATTTATCTCTCCTTGAACAGCGGCGGGCGAGTGTATGTCAAAAAACTTCCGATTGCCAGACCATCCAAGACCGGCGGGGCAAAGGGCTCGCCCCGGGCCGGATTTTCCAGGCGACCTTCCTCTAAAGATGGTATTATCATCTATTGTTATCGGGCTTTTGTTCTTGAGGATACTAACCAGATGAACACGAATCGAAAAGGCTCAAATGCGCGAAGGCTCGCCGCGTGCTCGGCCCGCGCCTTGGCGCTGCTTATCTTAATGACAGCCGGCTGCGAGATCGGTGAACCCACAGGCGCACCTTTCGAAGATATCCCTCCCCGAATCGTGGGTGGGCAGCCCACCCACTACGCTCAATTCCAAGGCGCGGTCGGCCTCGTCATTGGCGGGAGGAGCGGAGCGGCCCAGCTGTGCACCGGGACGCTCATCGACCCGGAGCTCGTGCTGACCGCGGCGCACTGCGTCTATCTCCCGCAGCGAGGCGTCGACGTCCTCGACACGCCCCACGACGTGGAGATTGCTGGGGGCTCCGACATCCTGGGCCTGACCAAGGTGAGCTACTCGCGAGCCGAAGAGATCATCGTCCACGACAGGTGGAACGGAATCATGGAGTGGGGCAACATCGATCTGGCCCTCATCCTGCTCGAGGACCCGATCACGGACATCGAACCATATCCCATAAGAAAACAAACGCCGAGCGAGGGGGACGAGGGGATGGTCGTCGGGTACGGGATGATCGACATCGAAGACGTGAGCTCCGCCGGGCTTCACCGGATGGGCGAGAGCCGCGTTCTGCAGCTCGAACCGCCGCTCATGGAGATCGGAAACCCCGCCGGCACCTGCCAAGGAGACTCAGGAGGGCCCTTTTTCGTCGAGACCGGCGGCACCTGGCAGCTCGCCGGCGTGGTCTCTTTCGGCACGGAGCGGGAATGCCACTTTGATGAAGACACCTGGACCACGGTCCTCAGCTTCGAAGCGGGCTGGCTCGACGAGAACGCCAGAGCGCTGCTGGGTCACGCGCTGGTCAATCCGGACACATCCAGCGCCTCCGACCTCGACAGCGAAGCCCCGACCGACTCGGACCAGCTTGACACGACACAATCCCCCCGCACGGACGACGACGCTGCCGGAGGGGTGGAAAGCTGCCAATGCAGCGCCCTGGGGCAGGCCCGCTCTCTCCATCTCAACGCGAGCATCATCGCCGCTGCGGCCCTACTCCTTCATTGACGCCGCCCCAGGGGCCGAGCCCGTGTGCCTGAGCACCTGAATCCCGGCACACGACCCAATGACCATGATCCCGCCCAAGGCCGTCAACCCACCTGGGAGGTGGCCCCACAGGGCAAAATCCCATCCCGCTCCGAAGACCGCCCCCATGCTCCCGATGACCGCGATGCGACCTGCCTCGCCGTGCCGATAAGCGCTCGTGAGCAGGAGCTGTCCGCCGGTGGCGAACCCCCCCATCGCGAGCAATCCCAAAAACTGCACGGCCGTGGGC
>JAABTR010000750.1 GCA_011389755.1 Deltaproteobacteria bacterium
GCATGCCGAATATTCGACGACAGCTTTTATAGAAATTCTAATTTCTATAGACAAACTGCCCAAAATTCGTAAGAGTCGAAAGCCAATAGGCATTGGGCACCATCGTTTTCCAAGGCTCGAAAACGAAGAACGCCCCCCCCGAACCCAGATCGGCCGGAGGAATCAGATGAACGAATACAAAGGAAAGACAGGAATCGATAAATATTTAACAGCGGCCCAGGAGCTTTTGGCGCAGCGCGAAAAAGCCAAGAGCGCGATGCGCGAGTGCCGCTTCGACACCATCGCCGTTCATGGAATGTACACCATGGAGGAGGCGCTCAACTTCAACCAAGGCGCCATCATCGAGCCGTTCTACATGTGCTCGTCCCAGGCCTACCGCGACTCCGACGAGATGGAAGCGGCGCTCTCGTACCAGATCCCGACCTGGTGCTATTCGCGCATCGCCAACCCCTCTTTGTACTACTTCGAGAGCGTCCTCGCGCTCCTCGAAGGGTACGGGTTCAGCGGCGACACCTCCTGCTGCGCCACCTCCTCGGGGATGGCCGCCATCATGAGCGCGACCGACCCATTTTTGAACGTCGACCCCAAAAACCCGAATCAGAAGATCAACTTCGTATCGACCTGCCAGGTCTACGGCGGCACCTTCCAGCAGTTCGCGGTTCGCAAAGCGCAGGAGCGGGGCATCGAGTGCCGCTGGATCGTCGACTCCACCGACCTTGGCGAGTGGGAGTCCAAAATAGACGAGAACACCCGCTTCGTGTACGGCGAGCTCCCCTCTAATCCGGGGCTTGCGTTCTTCGATGTCAAAGATGTCGCCAAGCTCGCCCACGCCAAGGGCGCGCCTCTCATCATCGACAACACCGTGGGATCCCCCGCTCTCTTGCGCCCCTTGAGCCACGGCGCCGATATCGTCGTCCAGTCGGTCACCAAGACCTTGACCACGTCGGGCTTCGGCATCGCCGGCGCCGTAATCTCTCGCAAGGACATCGTCAGCAATTTCGGCCCCGATGAGATGAAGGCCGACTTCGCCATGTACCTCAAGACCCTGCCGAACCGGGACAACGGTCAGAGTCTCTCTCCGATGAACGCCATCTTGTCGCTGAACGACATGCGGACCCTGCGCTCCAAGGTGGACATGCTCAGCCAAAACACCCAGACTGTGGCCGAGTTCCTCGCCACGCACCCCATGATCGAGAGAGTCGACTACCTGGGCCTTGAGAGCCACCCCCTGCACGAGCTCGCGAGCCGCTACATGTTCCTCGTGGACTCCGAGCACGACGCGAAAAACGCGGGCAAGCCGGTCAACCGCTACGGACACCTGATGTCGTTTCGGGTCAAAGGCTCGGCGCTCGACACGCGCAAGATGTTCGACGGCATGCAGCGGATCTGGCGCGCCACCGATCTGGGCCGCATCAAATCGGTCGCGACCATCCCGGCCATCTCCACCCACCAGCAGCAGGGCGAAGAGGCGCGCGAGATGGCGGACATCCCGCCGAACATGGTGCGCCTGTGCGTGGGCGGAGAGCATCCGGCCGACGTCATCGCCGACCTCGATCAGGCGCTGCGGGCCATACACGGCACCGTCCAGGCCCAGGTCCCTTCCACGTTCTCCGTGGGCGGCGCGTCGAGCGCGATCCTCGCCGAAAAATAGTTATGTTATCCTCGCGGGTGCCGGCCATGACCGCGTGGCCGGCACCCGCACCTTTAAAAAACAACATGATTTCATGAGGCCTCGAAAACCATGGTTGAATACTACAGCACAAATCAAGGCGTCCCCACCGTCGACCTGGCAGACGCGCTTCTCAAGGGGCAGGCCGGCGACAGGGGTCTGTTCATGCCCCGGCCCATCACCCCGCTCAGCTCAAAGCTCCTCGCCAGAGCGCGAGACCTGCCCTACCCCGAGCTCGCGTCCCAGATCCTCGCGCCCTACGCCGAGGGCGTCTTTAGCCGAGAGACCCTCGACGATATCTGCGCCGACGCCTACGACTACCCGGTCCCGCTGGAGAAGGTGGACGGCGAGCGCTACGTCATGCGCCTCGACCAGGGACCGACCGCTTCTTTCAAGGACTTCGCCGCGCGGTTCATGGGACGGGCCCTGGGGCGCCTCGTCCGTGAGAGAGGCCGGGAGCTGCTCATCCTGACCGCCACCTCCGGAGACACCGGCTCGGCGGTGGCCAACGCGTTCTCGGGCGTCGAAGGCATCAAAGTGCTGGTGCTCTTCCCGATAGACGAGGTGTCGAACAGGCAGCGCAAGCAGATGACCACCCTCGGGGGCAACGTGGCCACCATCGCCGTGGACGGCAAGTTCGATCACTGCCAGGCGCTCGTCAAGCAGGCGTTCTCGGACCCGGATCTCACCGGCCTCGACCTGTCTTCGGCCAACTCCATCAACATCGGTCGCCTGTTGCCCCAGTCGGTCTACTACGTCTACGCGGCGAGCCGGCTCGCGGACATCGCGAGGGGCGAGAAGGTCATCTTCTCTGTCCCCAGCGGAAACTTCGGCGACATGATGGGAGGCATGCTGGCCTTCCATTCGGGCCTGCCGGTCTCGCGCTTCATCATCTCCACCAACGCAAACGACGAGGTGCCGCGGTTTTTGGAGACGGGCGCCTACTCCAAAATCGATCCGTCGCGAACGTGCATCTCCAACGCCATGAACGTGGGCCATCCATCCAACCTCGCGCGCCTCGTCGACCTCTACGGCGGCCGGATGAACGAAAAGGGCGACCTGAGCGAGCCCGCCGACATGGAGCGCATGCGAAGAGACATCTTCGCCGTGAGCATCGACGACGACGAGACCCGCCGCACCATCGGCGAGGTCTGGAACAAACACGAGGTCATGCTAGAGCCCCACGGAGCCGTGGGTTGGGCCGGCCTGATGCGGTACCTCGAGCAAAACCCCCACATGTCCGATCGCACCGCCATCTCGCTAGAGACCGCCCACCCGGCCAAGTTTCCCGAGGAAATCAAGGTCATCACGGGGCGCGATCCAGAGCTGCCCCCGAGCCTCGAGGGGATCGAGTCCGCCGTCGAGCACTACGGACGCATGGAAGCCGACTACGCGGCCTTCAAAGACCATTTGCAGCGGGAGTACAAAAAATGAAAGCCATCATCATCATCGGCGACGGAATGGCCGACAACCCCGTCGAGAGGCTCGGAGGAAAAACGCCGCTCATGGTGGCGAAAAAACCCCACATCGACACCATCGCGCGGATGGGACGCACGGGCCGGTTCGACTCCATCCCCAAAGGCTGGCCCAAGGGCTCCGACGTGGCCAACCTGAGCGTCTTGGGCTACGACCCGGCAACAACCTTCCAGGGCCGGGCCGTCATCGAAGCGGCGAGCATGGGCGTCGAGCTCGGCCCAAGCGACGTCGCCCTGCGCT
>JAABTR010000751.1 GCA_011389755.1 Deltaproteobacteria bacterium
GAACGCGCTGGGGCAGCCGGTGGACGGCAAAGGCCCCATCGAGTCCCAGGACAGGCGGCGCATCGAGCTCAAGGCGCCGGGGATCGTCCAGAGACAGCCGGTGACCGAGCCCTTGCAGACGGGCATCAAGTCCATCGACTCGATGATCCCCATCGGTCGCGGGCAGCGCGAGCTCATCTTGGGCGATCGAGGCATCGGCAAGACAGCCATCGCCATCGACACCATCATCAATCAGAAGAAGACCGATGTGTACTGCATCTACGTGGCCGTGGGCCAAAAGCAGTCCACCGTGGCTCGTATCGTGGCGCGGCTCGAGGCCGAAGGGGCCATGGAGTACACCACGGTCGTCATCGCGGGCGCGTCGGACATGGCCCCGTTGCAGTTCATCGCACCGTACACGGGTGCCACCATCGGCGAGTACTATCGCGACAACGGCATGCACGCCCTGGTGGTTTACGACGATCTGTCGAAACAGGCGGTGGCCTATCGGCAGCTCTCCCTCTTGCTGCGCCGCCCGCCGGGACGAGAGGCCTACCCCGGCGACGTGTTCAACCTCCACAGCCGGCTGCTCGAGAGGGCCGCGAAGATGAACGACGAGCTCGGCGGCGGCTCGCTCACCGCCCTGCCCATCATCGAGACCCAGGCCGGCGACGTCTCGGCGTACATCCCGACAAATGTCATCTCCATCACCGACGGTCAGATCTACCTGGAGCCCGACCTGTTCTATTCGGGGCAGCGCCCCGCCATCAATGTGGGCATCTCGGTGTCCCGCGTCGGCGGCAACGCCCAGATCAAGGCGATGAAGAAGGTGGCCGGATCTTTGAGGCTCGACATGGCGCGGTTCAGGGAGATGAAGGCGTTCGCCCAGTTCGCCTCGGACCTCGACGCGGCCACGCGCAAGCAGCTCGAGCGCGGCCGGCGCTTGGAGCAGATGCTCAAGCAGGGCCAGTACTCGCCCCTCGACGTGGCCAAGCAGATCATCCTCATTTACGGGAGCATCAACGGCTACCTGGACAGCTACGCGCTGGACCAGGTGGGTCGCTATGAGGCCGAGCTGTTCAGCTTCGTCGACCAGAGTCACCCCGAGGTGGTCGCGCTCATCCACGAGCAGGGAAAAATGAGCGACGAAGTGGAAGGCGCGATACGAAAAGTTTTGGACGCGTTCAAATCGGTTTTCAATCCGTGAGGCCCTAGACGATGGCGAACCTGAAGGCGATACGCAGGCGCATTACGAGCGTCACGAGCACGCAGAAGATCACCCGGGCCATGAAGATGGTGGCCGCAGCCCGCCTGCGCAAGGCTCAAGAGGCCGTGGAGAAGTTCCGGGCATACGCGGACTTGACCGAGCAGGTGCTGGCCGAGGTGGCGTCCGGGGCGTCGGCCGAGGATCATCCGCTGCTGGAGCGGCGCGAACCCAGTCGTTCGGTGGTCTTGACCCTCACCTCGGACAAAGGGCTCTGCGGGGCCTTCAACAGCAGCTTGTGTCGCGACGTCATGCGGCACATGGGCGCGCTCAAGGGCGACAGAGCGGTCGCTGTCATCGGAAAGAAGGGGGTCGACTTTTTCGGGCACCGGGATGTCCAGATCGACCAGAAGTATCCTGGAGTGTGGGAGGAGCTGGGATACGCCGTGGCGGCGACGCTCGCCCGGGAGCTTTCAAAGAGGTACGCCTCGGGTGAGCTCGACAGCATCGATCTGGCCTTCAACGAGTTCGTATCGATGATCTCCCAGCGGCCCGTTTTCAAGCGCCTGTTACCGGTGGTCCTGCCGGAGCGGGAAGAAGAGTGCGGGGAGCCGATCGTAGGCCCGGCGGGCTTCATCTTTGAGCCGGACCGCAAGGAGCTTTTGGGCAAGCTGTTACCGAAGTACATAGAGGTTCAGGTCTTTAGGGCGCTGCTCGAGTCGAACGCGGCGGAGCAGGCGGCCCGGATGACGGCCATGGACGCGGCGACCAACAACGCCGCGGAGATGATCGATCACCTGACTTTGATATACAACCGCGCGCGGCAAAGCGCGATCACGAACGAGCTGATGGATATTGTGGGCGGTGCCGAGGCGCTGCAAGACTAGCCGACCGGGAGCACACAAGATATGGCTGACATAAGGAAAGGGACGATTTCGCAGGTGATTGGGCCGGTGGTGGACGTGGTCTTCGACGAAGGCGAGCTGCCCACGATCTACACGGCCCTCAAGGCGACAAACCCCGCCATTAACGAAGAGGAGTGGAACCTGGTTTTTGAGGTCTCGTCGCACTTGGGCGAGCGGACGGTCCGGACCGTCGCCATGGACACGACCGATGGTCTGCGCCGTGGCATGGAGGTGCTCAACACCGGCGAGCCGATACAGATGCCCGTGGGAGAGGCCTGCTTGGGGCGTATCCTCAACGTGGTGGGAAATCCCGTCGATGAAAAGGGCCCGGTGGTCACCGAGATGACCGCGCCGATTCACAGGGCGCCGCCCACGTTCGTGGAGCAGGACACCAAGGTCGAGATTTTCGAGACCGGCATCAAGGTGGTGGACCTTCTGGCTCCTTATCGAAAGGGCGGAAAGATCGGCCTTTTCGGGGGCGCCGGCGTCGGCAAGACCGTGCTCATCATGGAGCTCATCAATAACGTCGCCAAGAAGCACGGCGGCGTGTCCTGCTTTGCGGGCGTCGGCGAGCGGACCCGCGAGGGCAACGACCTGATGCGCGAGATGGAGGAGTCGAAGCTCGGCTCGGGCGAGTCGGTGCTGTCGAAGACCGCGCTCATCTACGGGCAGATGAACGAGCCCCCGGGCGCCCGCTTGAGGGTCGCTCTGTCTGCGCTCACCGTGGCGGAGTACTTCCGCGACGTGCAGGGCCAGGACGTTTTGTTGTTCGTCGATAATATCTTCCGTTTCACCCAGGCCGGCTCCGAGGTCTCCGCGCTGCTCGGCCGGATGCCCTCGGCGGTGGGCTACCAGCCGACCCTGGCCACGGAGATGGGGGAGCTGCAAGAGCGGATCACCTCGACGACCAAGGGCTCCATCACTTCGGTGCAGGCCATCTACGTGCCCGCGGACGACCTGACCGACCCGGCGCCGGCCACCGCGTTCGCACACTTGGACGCCACCACGGTGCTGTCGCGTCAGATCGCCGAGCTGGGCATCTACCCGGCGGTGGATCCCCTCGACTCCACGTCTATCTTGCTCGATCCCAACGTCATCGGCGACGAGCACTACAAGGTGGCGCGGGAGGTTCAGCAGGTTCTCCAAAAATACAAGGATCTCCAGGACATCATCGCTATTTTGGGTATGGACGAGCTGTCCGAAGAGGACAAGCTCATCGTGTCCAGGGCCCGAAAGATCCAGCAGTTCTTGTCGCAACCGTTCTTCGTGGCCGAGCAGTTCACCGGTATCCCG
>JAABTR010000752.1 GCA_011389755.1 Deltaproteobacteria bacterium
CAAGCTCTACACCCAGATAGAGGAGCATCGGCGCAGGACCCGCAACGACGAGGACGCCCTCAAGACCTCGCGGGAGCAGTTCCAGAAGCTTCTAACCACCAACTACGGCGTGGTCTTTGGCCGGGACGACAAGCAAGAAGGCAAACTGATGGCCAACCTCGTCTTGCTCAGCGCGGCTGACGGCGACAAGGTCAAGGTCCAAGCCGCCACAGGCAGCTTCGCCGACGAGCGCACCTTGTACAACCCCGAAGGCGAGGACGCGTCCTTTTCCAAGGAGCCGGAGAAGTACGTCATCGAAGTGGCACCGCAGTCCAAAGTCGGGCTGCTAGGCAAGGCCTCCCAGTCGCACTTTCAGGACTACGGCAGCCGGCTCAAGGGCATCTCGGATCTTTTGAACGAGATGGACCAGCTGCAGACGGACCTGCTCAACAAGCTGGCCGAGATCCGCTCCCAGGAGCCGGTGTCCTTGGGCGGCATCGATCCCCTCGAGGATTTCGAGGAATACAAGCAACACGATCAGTCCGCAGCCGCCGCCATGGATGCCCCTGCCGAGTGACGCGCTCCTTTTCCTTATTCCCGCAATTTTTTTGGCGCTAAAAGCTCTCGGGGCTCTTGGGTCGCCGTGTGTGGGGTTTTCAGCTCTGCCGGGCTCTTCGAGCGCCCCGGCTAGCTGCAGAGCTTGGCGAGGCCTTCGAGCCGGCGAACGATGAACCGCTCGCCCGGGCTGAGCTGGTTTTGCTGCAGGGCGAGCTGCTCGAGGTAGCGCATCAAAAGGCGGCAGGCGCGGTAACCGACTACCCGGACCAAGTCGTAGAGCTTTTCGACGAGCGCTCTGTCCACGAGGCGGCTCGTGTGCAGGTGCACGGCGAATATCTGTGAGACGTAGTCCGGGTTTTTGCTGAGCTGGGCAAGCTCGATGAGGGCGTCGCACAGGACCTGTATTTCGGAGCTGCTCGCTCCTGAGTCGGAGCGCGCGTGGGAGGCGACGATGCGCATGGTGTTGTCCATGAGCTTCTCGGCCTCATCGAGCTTCCCCACCCGAGCGGCTTTGACGGCGAGCCCGGCCATCATCCCGATGGGGCGGGAGTGGATGCCGGATGTGGCGGTCATGCTCAGAGACGTCGGGCGCTCGGGGCTCGAGGCGCCGCCGTGTTCCGTGACGACCGGGTGCACCGAGGTCTCGTCGATCATCGCGCCGCATCTCGAGCAGAGGTCTTCGCCCGGTGGCACCATTGCGGCGCACTTCAAGCAGCGCACATTTCCGACCGTGTGGTCGGCGTCTCTTGCCTTGTCCATGGATTTGATCCGAATCGTCTGGTGTCCGATTTTTATCTGGTCGCCGTCTCGCAAGATGAGCCTGTGTTGGACGAGCTTGCTATTGACCTTGACACCGTTGCGGCTCTTGCGGTCCTCGATGCGCAGCTGCCCGCCATCGAAGATGATGGCGGCGTGGATTCGGGAGACGCTGGGATCTTCGAGCACGAGGTGACAGTCCTCGGCGCGACCGATGAGAAATTCACCATCGGGTGCCTCGATGCCGGTGCTCTTGTGAATAATGCGATACTTTGTCATGCTCCCGTGTCGTTTTGCAGCAGCCGTTCGACTTCAAAAAGGGCTTACGTATGGCCAGTATCGTCGGCGTCGAGCTTGCCGAAATAGCGGTCCCAATTGCCACTCAAATCGTACCATCCCTGGGCGCTCGTTTTCAGAGCATCGAATATTTCCCGGGGCATCTGCACAGGGGCTTGGCTCCACCTCTCGATGACCCAGGACAAGAGGCTCGCGTCTTTCGTCTGGGCGGCAAGTTCGGCGTTGATGCGGCTGAGCCGCTTCAGCAGTGAGGTGTCGCTGCCTTGAAAGTGGACCAGGTCGTCGAGCTGTTCTTTTTTGTTTTGGAAGATGCTCACTGCCTGGTCGAATCTCTCGAGATTCAGCGCCTTTTCGAGGACATCCACGACCATTCTCGCCTTCCAGGTCCCTGTGTTTCTCGAGGGGGCTGCTCGCCCGGGCTGCGGGCTGGCTTCCAGATCGGCGCCGCACCCAGAGCAGCGTGAAGCGCCTGGGGAGGCGGGCAGACCGCATTGGCGACAGGCGCGCTCGGTGTCCATGGCGGCGCGACAGTGGGGGCAGCGAGTCACCCCGGCCGAAAGGGCGACGCCACAGCCTTTGCAAAAGACCATGATGCCGGTGGGGCGTTGGGCTTTTTGGGGAAGATCGCTCTCCTGCACGAACACCAGGTCGTGCGCTCCGATGCGAATGCGGTCACCGTTTTCGAGCTTTTGCCGAGATACCAGCTCGGCGCCGTTGAGAGAGGTTCCGTTGCGGCTGCCGAGATCCTCGATGTGGGCTTCGGTCTCCATGACGATGATCCGGGCGTGGTGGCGCGAGACGAGAGGGTCCTCGAGGGTGAGGTTGCACGACGGCGAGCGACCGACGAAAAAAGACCCCGGTGACAAGTCGAGCTCTTGAAAAAGAAGCTTCAAGCGGAATTTGCGAGCCTTGGCCGAAACGAACCTCCTCACCGCGGGGCGTCGCCGAAACGCTCCGATTTTCCATTGTGGAAAAACGAGGCGACCGCGGCACGACTTATTATATCTCCATGCTGGCGTCTGTCTCGGAAAGGGGCTACCTTTCCTCTTCGCGCGGCCTTTTTTGTGAGTTGCGACAACGGTTCCTAGGACGCGGCGAGCAAATGAAATGATGACAGATACATCCCTGAGCAAGGATCGCGTCCAGGCAGTTGTGGAAGCGAGGCTCAAAAATCTTCTCGATATTGACGAAGCTCGGCTCGAGGTGGTCGAGGTCGAGGAGGCTCTCGGTCGCGTGCTGGTGCGATTTACCGGTCGCTATGCGGGTTGCCCCGGCCGTGAAATTGTTTTCAGGTACGTGGTGGAGCCGATCCTAAAAGACGCCTTGGAGGGGGTTTGCGTGGTGGACTGGGTTCGCTGAGGGGCGATTGCCGAGGGTCTAAAACAGATCGTCGATGATGTCCTTGCCGGTTTCTTTCGAGGCCGAGGGGTCCTCTTCGGCCGCCTTTTTCTTTTCTTTTCGCGCTTTTTTTGCGCCGCCGGAGTTTTCGCTCGAGATCGGGCTGCTTTGCGCTGCGGGCGCCGAAGCGCCCTGGCGGCCGGTGTAGGCGTCGATGACTGAGGTGTTCGAATCCGACGCCTCACCGCTCGTCACAGACGTGACCATCCCCGAAATCTGATCCGAAGGGCTGCCGTCTTTGCGGTCGGCGTTTTTGCGCAGCTGGGCGAGGTTATCCTTGGTCAGGCGCGCGCTGAAGATGAGAACGTAGACACCGTAAAAGCTCGAGCGGTCTTCTGCGGTCATGTAGGTGCTGCGA
>JAABTR010000753.1 GCA_011389755.1 Deltaproteobacteria bacterium
GTCGATGCGCTGCAGACTACGGTCGGCCGCGGCGCTGAGCAGTTCGGATGCCATGTTGTTGAGCACGCGCATGTTGTTGGCCGCATGAGCGGCCAAGGTACGGATCAATTCGGTTGTCATCAAGTGAGGACAACCAGCCTGTTCCAGCGCAAAGTTGAGGTATTCCTGGAGCAGTTCCGGGGGCTGGGGGGTCAAGAGCAGGCGGGGTCCGATTCGGCTGCCCAGGGGAAGCAAATCGGCCCCGCGGAAGCGCTCGGGGAGTTGTCCGTCGCCGCACAGGATCGTAAACAAGAGGCTTTGGGAGTCGAAGTGATCGCTTTGCAAGAGGCGCAGCTCGGTCAGGCAAGGGGTGGGGGCGAGCTGGGCTTCGTCGATGAGCAGGACGGGGCGGAGGAGAGTGGATTGGCAGTGGGTTTTCCATCGGGTGCGCAGCGCCTTGAAGCCGCCATAGCGATTGGCGGGAGACAAGGGAGCGTCGAAGAGTTCTCCGAGCTCGCGGTAGAAGTCGCCCAGGGTACTTTGCGGGCGCTCGACTACGCGGACGGTCAGGTCTGGGACCTGATCGAGGCGATGTGCGACGAGTTGGAGGGTTTTGCTTTTGCCGTGGCCGGGCTCACCGGTAATGAGAGCGAAGCCGCCGTGAGCGGCCATGTTCTGGACGCGCTGGGCAAACGGATCAACGCCGGGCAGCGCGAAGAGTGCTTCGGCAGGCAGGGAGGGCAAGAAGGGGTTGTATTTGAGCCCGTAGAGGGCGCGTAGATCAGCATGATTCATCAGTAGGTTCCTCCTTTGGCAGGTAGGCCGGTGGAAGGCCTGTAGCGGCGTAGTCGGCCATCCATTTGCGCAACAGCGCGGGCAATGGATCGTCGTGTGTTTCTGGAGGCGTGTCGGCAGTCGGGGAGATCGCGCGACGACACCCGGAGGCATTCTTGGCTTTGTCCAGTGGTAACAGGGTGCTCAGGGGTGCATCGGTTACGGGGTCGACGAGGATCATGCGGCTTTTATCCCAGGAAGGCGCGCGCAGGATCACCGAGCGCAGATGGGCAAAACGCACGGGCAACTCGTAGCGGATACCCTCGACTACGATGGTGGCATCGCTGCGCCTGGGGGTGCGTTGAATGCGGCGCGTGAAGGCCAGGTGCAGGGTCTCGCTGTCAGGGACCGCTCGGCTGACATCCGAGCCTTGGAGCATCCGCTGGAGGGGTGAGGTCTGGATTTCACGATGCTGGTTGCGATGGTAATCCTGCTCGACCCACGCCTGGGCGGCCCGATTGATGAAGTTCAGGGTCAAGTTTTCCACACCGCGCAGCATCTCAATCAGACGGGCTTCTAACTGGCCCCAGAAGGCCTCCTGCTTGCCATTTTGATAGGGCGAATAAGGGAGGGTGGTTTCGTGGGCGATGCCGAGGCGCTGGAGGCCCCGGCGGGTTTCTTCTGCGAGCATGGCCGCGCCGTTGTCGGTCATCAGGGCGCGTGGCAGGCCGCGTTTCATGAAGGCCTGGCTGAGGCCGTGGACCAGGCACTCGGCGGTCTCGGCCAGATAGAACTGCAGGTGGCAGCACAGCCTGGAGTAGTCATCGCAGACGGCTAGGGCCAGGGGGCGATGCCATTGGCCGGCAGTATCCGCGATGGCGATCTTGGCCTGGTGAAAGTCCAGATGCCAGAGCCCGTGGACGTGGGAGACTTCGTAGGATCGCACCTCACGGCGTTCCAGGCGCTCGGCGGCTCGTTGTTGCCCTGCACTGGGCCGGGCCGGCCCGGGAGTGCGCAGCCATCCGTTGTCGCGCATGCAGCGGAGCACGGTCTTGTAGCTGGGCAGGGGTTTGAGCTGGGGCTGTTCATCGGCCAGCGCCACCAGGTTGTCATAGTGCAGTTGGGTGTTCCATCGTCGATGTGTCTTGTACTGGGACTCGAGCGCCGCAAACACGGCCTCGGAAATCGACCAGCGCATGCCGGCATCCGAGCGGATTTTGCGGCCCAGGACGCTGATGGGGTCTTGTGCCTCTTTGGCCTTGTAGTACCAGCGTTCGATGGTTGATGCGGCGAAACCGATGCGTCTGTTGGGGTCGATGGGATGCTGGTAGTTGTTCTTTGCCAGCCGCTCGATGGCGGTTTGCAACTGCCCCCTTTCCGGAGGGCAGGACAGCAGTTCCCCGATCACCGAGAACCGGAACCGGGCCCAGCGCTGCCACAAAGGGACTTCAAGTTCGCTCATGGGATCTCTCCTTGCGGATCGCTTCCGCTGCGGCTCTTCAATGAGCCAAACAGGGTCGAACCGGCTGAGAGATCCATGTATCGGATTTGTCCGGCATTGACAGCCGCGCAACTTCTGCGTGAAGACGACAGCGATAGCGCGGCCCTCGCCGATGGTGTCCTTCACGGACCCAGGGCGAACACCTGCAGGCACTGAACCATAGCGGCCTCGGCCTGACCACAGGCCCGATAAAAATGGGATAGGAGGGCCCTCGGCAGGTCCTCTGCGGCCACTGAGGGCATCAGACGACCGGACAGACGTCGATAGATGGTGCTGTGGGGAAAAAGCTCCCGGAAGTAGCGCTCCCACCGCTTGACCGTGGAACGCCACACATTGCAAATGGCTTTGAGCTTTTCAAGGGTGGCGTCCGGGTTGTGTCCCTGGCGAAGCGCCGTGACCAACACCACTACAGGAGCCCAGTACACTCGACGCCCCCAAAAACGGACCGAGGGCGGCAACATCCGGCGCCGACACCCCTCACGACCGCAGCACAGACTGAAACGAATCTCAAATGCCTCGCAAAGATCCGGGGGCCCACCCCGAGGCTTGCGCAAGTAGTGGGCGCGGTGCAGCGGACCCCCGCAGTAGGGCAGCCACGAACTCGGGGCTGCTCGGCCAAGTCCAGGTCGATTTCATAAAGAAGGGAAAATAATGAGTTGCTCTGAAGGGTCTCGGCTGGTATCATCGTTCCTGCCATTTTTAGGTTTTTGTGGCAGGAGCCCCGTCATGTTTCGGTCAAGATACGCGAGGGGCTCCTTTCTTTTTCCCTCGCAGTTCTTGCCCAATTTCTTCAAATTTTCCATCTTTTTTTGTGACCGTGCTCAGGTTTCAAGGAGAATATTATGGAAAGTGATTTTGCGCTACTATTTGAACCGAAAAGGCATTAGCTTCATTGCTTTACATAAGCGAATGCTTCACATAATTCCCTTTATGGAAAGCTTTCCATAAGGGCAAGAGCCACATCGCCGCGGGGCTTCTCTCTGTAAGGGCGAGCTTCAAGCTTTAGCGGTAGAAAAAAATGAAGGAGGCACCGGTGACGAAGACACGCTCTCCTCAAAGGATAGAGGAAGTGAACCCAGGTGACCACC
>JAABTR010000754.1 GCA_011389755.1 Deltaproteobacteria bacterium
TAGTGTCGCTCACCTGGTGCGCCGCCGCTCATAAAGCGATGCGGCGTGGGTTTTCATGCCTTGGGCCGAAGCCGCGCCATAAAGTTCTTTGTGGGGGCCTATCGCGTCAGCCGCGCCCCAGCATCGCTTCTTTCATTCTCTCGAGCCTGGTGCGAACCGAGCCGTCGTACATCATGTCGCCCACCTGCGTGACCACGCCGCCTATGAGCCCGGGATCCTCGCGCTTGGATATGATGACGATCTTGCCCGTGTGTCTCTGTAGCGCCGTCTTGAGACGCATCACCACGGTGTCCGGCAGCGGCGCGGCTCCGATGACCTCGGCGCGCAGACGGTTCTCCTTGCGATCGCTGAGCACCCCGAGCTCCCGAGTGATTCCCGGTAGATCGGCGAGGCGCCCCTTGTCGAAGAGCAACAAGAGGAAATTGAGCCCCATGGGGGAAACTCCCAGCCTGCGCACGACCGCCTCCCAGAGGCTCTTGCGAGCTGCGAGGCCGATCTGGGGATTCGACAAGGTGCTGCGCAGCTGCCCAGAGGCATTCCAAGCCTCGGCCGCGCGCTCCACCTCTTTTTGCAGCCCGAGCAGGTTGCCCTTCTCCTCGCCGATGGCAAACAGCGCCTTGGCGTATCTTCGGCTCACGCTTCCAGAAACCATCTTTAAAACACCTCAACCGTCACGGTGTCGCCTCGCCTTTGGACATCTCGGAGATGTTGCCCACGAACTCGTCGGCGAGACGATCTTGATCTTGTTTTTCCATTGTCTGTTTGAGAATCTGCGCCGCCTCTTCGACCACGGCCTGCGCGATCTGCGCGCGAATCTGACCGGCCATGCGGGTGATCTCCTGCTCGATCAGGGTCTGCGTGTCGCGGGACATCCGCTCTGCCCTGTTTTGCGCCTCTTCGACGATTCGCGCAGCCTCCGCCCGTCCGGCCTGGGCGATGTCCTTCCGGATCTTCGCCATCTCTTCGTCCACGGCGTCTATCTTGGCCTTCGCCGTGGCCATGGCCTGCTCGGCCGCCTTTTTAAGGTCGTCGGCCTCGGCCAGCGCTTCCTCGACCGATGTCTTTCGCCCTGACAGGCGGCGGGAGATGGGGCCGCGAAGCAGCAAGTAGACCGCCACGCACAAGAGGGCAAAGTTAAAAAAGACGGCGATGAGCGGTTGCGGCTCGTCCACTCCAGCTTCGAAGTCCAGCCAGTTGATTTCGCTCACGTGGTCGGGGGCCAAGGCCGGCTCGGCCTCTTGTTGGACCCACTTACTCGTGCCGGAATCGGCTTCGACGGCATAGGACGGAGTAGAAGACGCGAGCGCCAGAGCGAGCAGCGTCAGCGCCAAAACAGCCGGATTTCTCATCGTTACCGAACTCCCAGTGCTTCCATTCATTGTATCGGGCGTCCCAGCGCCTTGTGGGCCACGGACTTCGCCAACGACCGCGTCTGCGCCTCGAGCTCGGCCACCACGTGCCGCGCTTCACTCTCAGCTTTTTTTTGCGACTCCTCCATCAGCGCGTGCGCCGAAGATCGTGCATTTGACATGATGTCGCGTTCACTCGAGCGGGCCTCGTCGAGGAGCTGCTTGCGGTCGCTCTTGGCCTCTTTGCGAGCTTTTTGGAGCTTCTCTTCGACCTCTTCGGAGAGCCGGCTCGCCTCTTCCAACAGGGAAAGCGCCTGTGCGCGCCTGCCCTCGGTCGCCTGTCGCCGCGCCTCGATGAGGCCCAAAACGGGCTTGAAAAGGAGCGAGCGGAGCAGGATGAACATGAGAAGAAACAGCCCGAGCTGTATGAACAGGGTCGCGTCTATGTCGACTAGGGAGCCGCTCGAGGCCGTCACGGTTGCGAGCATCTGCATTCGTCTTCACTTTCACCGGGCGACAAAACTGATCCGTAAGCTATGCGCCACGAAAAGAGCCGCCACTTACTTTTTTTAAAAAAAACGCGGCCTTATTTTTAGACGCACCTGCGATGAAGGTCAAGCCCGCTTCTCCAAACGCTCGGGATGAAATTTTAAAAATCGACCCGGCGGCGATCCAGCACACAATGGGGTAGGAAAAAGAGCGATGAAATCATATAGTCTGTTCTCGTCGAATACCCAAGGAACCGACGTCTTTGGACTTTGGGTGCTTCGACTGACGTAACCGACCATACTAACGAGAGGGATGACGCGATGCAGTTCTTCAACGACCCCAGCCACATCCTCAGCAACACGCGGCTTATTGATCGTTTTGTGCAATACGTAAAGATCGATACCACTTCCGACGGCAGCTCCGAGAGCCACCCGAGCACGCAGCGGCAGTTCGATCTGTCGCGCAAGCTGGTCGAGGAGCTAAAGGAGCTGGGGCTCGACGATGCGAAGGTGGACGAGCACTGCTACGTGACCGCCACGCTCCCCGGCAACATAAGCGGCGGTCAGACGGTGGGACTCATCGCCCATGTCGACACCTCACCTGCCGCGCCCGGTGCGAACGTGAGCCCCGTGTTCCACGAAAACTACGATGGAAAGAAGATCGAGCTCAAAAATGGTGTTGTCATCGACCCCGCCGATAACCCGGCCCTCAAAAAGTGCATCGGCGACACCCTCATCACCTCGGACGGCACCACCTTGTTGGGGGCCGACGACAAGGCGGGGGTCGCCGAGATCATGAGCGCGCTCGAGTTTTACAAAAAGAACCCGGACCTTTCGCGACCGACCATCAAAGTCGGCTTCACCCCCGACGAGGAGATCGGCCGCGGGACCGCGAAATTCCCCATCGACAGCTTCGGCGCCGACGTGGCCTTCACCCTCGACGGAGGCTTCGACGGCGAGATCAACGTGGAGACTTTTCACGCGAACTCCGCGTTTGTGACCTTCACCGGCGTCTCGACCCACCCGGGCAGCGCCAAGGGCAAGCTGGTCAACGCCACGCGCTACATGGCCAAGTTCATCGAGCGGCTGCCCGCCGATGTTTCGCCGGAGCGAACGGAGAAGCGCGAAGGCTTCATCCACCCCTACGAGCTGAGCGGAGACGCCTCTGTCTGCAAGTGCCACCTCATCTTGCGGGACTTCGAGCCCGCCAAAGTGGATGAGCTGGGCGCCCTGCTCGAAGGGATCGCCACCTCCCTGATGGAGCAGGAGCCGCGCCTGAAGGTGCACGTGGACATCAAACACTCCTACCCCAACATGAAGCAGTTCCTCGAGAAAAAACCTGAGATCGCCGAGCGCCTCACCGAAGCGGTCAAGCGCACCGGCATCGAACCGAACCTCGAGCCCATCCGCGGAGGCACCGACGGCGCCAACTTGTCCCGCATGGGTCTTCCGTGCCCCAACATCTTCGCAGGAGGTGTCAACTTCCACGGTCCGA
>JAABTR010000755.1 GCA_011389755.1 Deltaproteobacteria bacterium
CCGTACAGCACGTTGGCATCCGGGGACCAGATCATGGGCCCGTTAATGACACGTTTGATGCCCGCCTCGCCCACGACCGGCACCCGCTCGATCGCGCGCATCATGTTAACCTCGATCCGCTCCAGATCGTCGGCGAACAGCTCGTGCCCGAAATCCTGCGGCGTGCCCTCTTCGGCCCAGAACCGGACATCCCGCTCATAGGCGCCCACCAAAAGGCCCTGGCCCTCCTGGCGCAGGTAATACTCTCCGTCCCGGTCCGCGACGGACGGAAGCCTCCGGTCCATTTGTGCAATGGTATCAATTGTTTCCGTGACGAAATACTGATGCTCGGTCGGCTGCAACGGCAACGTGATCCCCGCCAGCGCGGCCACCTCGCGCCCCCAGAGCCCGGCGGCGTTGACGACCCACTCGGTGTGGATATCGCCCTTGGGCGTGCGGACGATCCAGCTGCCATCCGGCTGTGCCTCGGTCGCGGTGACGGGGGTGAATCGATAGATCTCCGCCCCCCTCTGCCGCGCCCCGATCGCATAGGCATTGGTGACGCCCGAAGGATCCACATTCCCCCCCTCCGGCTCATACATGATGCAGCGGACACTGTCGAAATTGACCAGAGGGTGGAGTCGTTCCGCCTCCTCCCGGCTGACTTCGTGAAAATTCATCCCGTAGAACCGGGCCTTTGCCGCCTGAAGTCGAAGCTGATGCTCCCGCGCTTCGGTCTGGGCCAGGTAGAGCGACCCGGGCTGGAACACGCCGCAGCTCTGGCCCGTTTCGGCCTCCAGCTCATTGTAGAGGCCCATCGTGTAGTGCTGGATCCGGCTGATATTCGTGCTGTCATGCAGCCCGTGGATATTCGCCGCCGCGTGCCAGGTGGATCCGCTGGTCAGCTCGTCCCGTTCGAGCAGGACCACATCGGACCAGCCGAGCTTGGCCAGATGATAGAGGATCGAACAGCCGATAACGCCTCCGCCAATCACGACGGCCTGGGCGTGGGTCTTCATGGGTCTTTCTCCGCGCTATTGCCCTTGCACCTCATCGGTCCCGGGACGACGTGACATGCTTGTTCGCGACACGACAGGTCGCATCGGGTCTATCCCGCGCCCGGCAGCCCCGCCATTGTGAGCGAAAAGTGGAATGGCCGGAGGGAGCCTCATGAAGACCAGTACCCGTGTCGTGGTGATCGGCGGAGGCGTCGTCGGATGCTCGGTTCTCTACCACCTGACCAAGCTCGGCTGGTCCGACGTGATGCTTCTTGAACGCTCCGACCTCACCAGCGGCTCCACCTGGCACGCCGCCGGCGGGTTCCACACCCTGAACGGCGACACCAACATGGCCGCCCTCCAGGGCTATACCATCAAGCTTTACAAAGAGTTGGAGGAGCTTACGGGCATGTCCTGCGGGCTGCATCATGTCGGGGGCGTGACCCTTGCCGACAACAAGGACCGGTTCGACATGCTCGTGGCCGAGCGGGCCAAGCATCGCTATATGGGGCTGGAGACCGAGATCGTCGGCCCGGACGAGATCGCAAAGCTCGCCCCGATCGTGAACCTCGACGGGATCGTCGGCGCGCTCTACGACCCGCTGGACGGCCATCTGGACCCCTCCGGCACCACCCATGCCTATGCCAAGGCCGCCCGCATGGGCGGGGCCGAGATCGTGACCCATTGCATGGTGCGCGAAACCAACCAACGCCCGGACGGCACATGGGACGTGGTGACCGACCAGGGCACGATCCATACCGAGCATGTCGTCAATGCCGGCGGCCTCTGGGCCCGGGAAGTTGCCGCCATGGCAGGCATTTACGCCCCGCTCCACCCGATGGAGCACCAGTACCTCGTCACCGATGACACGCCCGAAATCTATGAGCGCGACAGCGAGCATCCCCATGTCATGGACCCCGCCGGGGAAAGCTACCTGCGGCAGGAAGGGCGCGGCCTCTGCATCGGCTTCTACGAACAGCCCTGCCGCCCCTGGGCGGTCGATGGCACGCCGTGGGAATTCGGGCATGAATTGCTGCCCGACGATTTCGACAAGATCGAAGAGAGCATCGAGTTCGCCTATCGCCGCTTCCCGGTGCTGGAGCGTGCCGGGGTGAAATCCGTGATCCACGGGCCCTTTACCTTCGCCCCGGACGGCAATCCGCTTGTCGGCCCGATCCCCGGCCTGCGGGGCTACTGGTCCGCCTGCGGTGTCATGGCAGGCTTCTCTCAGGGCGGTGGGGTCGGGCTGATGCTGGCCCAATGGATGATCGAGGGCGAGCCCGAGCGCGACGTGACCGCCATGGATGTCGCCCGCTATGGCGACTGGATCACGCCGGGCTATACCCGCCCCAAGGTGATCGAGAATTACCAGCGCCGCTTTTCGGTCAGCTATCCGAACGAAGAGCTGCCCGCGGCGCGTCCCCACAGGACGACACCGATGTACGATATCTTCGACGGCATGGGCGCGGTCTGGGGCCACCAATTCGGGCTTGAGGTGGTCAACTACTTTGCCGCCGAGGGCGAGCCCCGGTTTGAAACCCCCTCCTTCCGCCGCTCCAACGCGTGGGAGGCGACGGCCCGCGAGGTGCGCGGCGTGCGCACCGGCGTGGGCATCAACGAGGTGCAGAATTTCGGCAAGTACCGGGTGACCGGCCCCAATGCCCGGGGCTGGCTCGATCGGGTCATGGCGGGCCGCGTGCCGGGGCCCGGCCGCGTGAGCCTGTCCCCGATATTGTCGCCAAGGGGCAAGCTGCTGGGTGACGTCACCCTGTCCTGCCTCGACGAGCAACGGTTCCACATCACCGCGTCCTATGGTGCCCAGGGACAGCATTGGCGCTGGTTCAAGATGCACGAAGATCACGGCGTAACCCTCGAAAACATAAGCGATAGCCTGACAGGGTTTCAGATCGCCGGTCCGCGCGCCACGGATCTGCTGCGGGCGGTCACCCGCGATCCCGTGGATCTCCGATTCCTCGATCTGCGGGTCATGACGATCGGCCAGGTCAGCTGCCTCGTTCAGAGGCTCAGCTATACCGGAGACCTGGGCTACGAGATCTACTGCGATCCGATGGATCAGCGGCAGCTCTGGTCCACCCTGTCCGAAGCCGGCGCGCCGATGGAGCTCACCCCCTTCGGCATGCGCGCGATGATGTCCCTGCGGCTCGATCGGTTTTTCGGGTCCTGGATGCGGGAATTCTCACCAGACTACACCGCCGCCGAAACAGGGATGGATCGGTTCATAAATTGGAACAAGGACTTCATCGGCAAAGCGCCAGCAGAAGAGGAGCGAGCGAATCCACCGTCCCGGACCCTCGCCATGTTCGAGGTCACCGCCGAAGAT
>JAABTR010000756.1 GCA_011389755.1 Deltaproteobacteria bacterium
GCGGACGATATGGGCCTCGGAAAGACCCTCCAGGCGCTGTGCGTGCTCGAGGGGCGCTGCTTGGTCGTTTGCCCCACGAGCGTCATGCACAACTGGGCCCAGGAGATCGCGCGGTTTCGCCCCGGGTTGAGGGTGTGTGTGTTTCACGGTCCGAAAAGAACCCTGGACGAGGACGCCCACGTCACCCTCACGACCTACGCCCTCTTGCGCGGTGAATCCGAGCTTTTGCAAGCCCAGAGGTGGAGCGCCGTGGTCCTCGACGAGGCCCAGAACATCAAAAACCCTGACAGCCAGGCCGCCCGAGCCGCCTTTGACCTCTCGGCGGAGTTCCGCGTCGCGTTGTCCGGCACGCCGGTGGAGAACAGGCTCGACGAGCTGTGGAGCCTGTTCCAGTTTTGCAACAGGGGCGTCTTGGGGACCCGGACGAGCTTCGCGCGGCGCTTCGCCGAACCTATCGCGACAGGAGACAAAAGGGCCGCGGAGCATCTGCGGGCTCGGATTCGCCCCTTCGTGCTGCGGCGCCTCAAGCAGGATGTGGCAAAGGAGCTCCCCCCGCGCAGCGAGCAGGTGCTTTATTGCGAGCTCGAAGACAGGGAGCGAGATGTCTACGACGCGCTGCGGGCGGCCACCAGCCGGCAGCTCGTGGAGAAGCTTCAAAAAGGAGCCGGTGTGATGGCCGCCCTTGAGGCGCTGCTTAGGCTGCGCCAGTCGGCGTGCCACTTGGGATTGGTGCCGGGGCACGAGGCTGACACCTCGTCGAAGGTGGAGCTCCTCATCGACCGGCTCGACGAGACGGTCGCCAACGGCCACAAGGCCCTCGTCTTCTCCCAGTGGACCAGCCTGCTCGACAAGATCGAGCCCCATCTGGGCAGAAGCGGCATCGCCTACTCGAGGCTCGACGGTGGGACCCGGGATCGCGGCGGGGTCGTGAGCGATTTTCAAAGCGACGCGGGGCCGCCGGTGATGCTGGTCTCCCTCAAGGCGGGAGGCACCGGGCTCAACCTCACCGCCGCCGATCACGTCTTCATCGTCGATCCGTGGTGGAACCCGGCGGTCGAGGATCAAGCCGCGGATCGCACCCACCGCATCGGACAGGACAAGCCGGTGATGGTCTATCGGCTGGTCGCGAAAAACACGGTGGAGCAGCAGATCGTGGAGCTCCAGCAGAAAAAACGCGCCATCGCCCGCGTGGCCCTGGACGGCGCCGATCAGGCCGCCTCCCTCACCCGGGAAGACCTGCTGTCTTTGTTGGAGGCCTAGGTCATCGCGACTTTCTCGAAGTCAACGGGCCATCGGGGGAAGGCGATTTTTCTCGAGAAGCGGTCTCGTTTAACACGCTGTAGGCCGCGAGGATGTCATCGGCGTCTCCGATTTTTAGCAGCGCCGCGGCCGCCTGGGTGCGAAGCCGTGGGTCGTCTTCTTTGGTTATTCGGCGCAGGGTGCTAAGGGCACGGGCCCCGCCGCTTTCCATATCTTTGAGAGCTTCGATGGCGTGAACCCGCAGGGCCGGGGACGGATCGTTCGAGGCCACGCGAATGACTTCGGCCGCCGCTTTGTCGTCGTAGGGTGCGATTTTTCCGAGGGTCTTCACGCAGGCTCGCTTCAGCGCGTCCGACGAGGTGGAGCGCAGGATTGTGACGACGCTCTCCACCGCGGAGGCGGCCCCCTTACCGATGTCTCCCAGAGAGGCGATGGCGGTGAGGCCGAGCCACTGATCACGGGATCGAAGCACCCGGACCAGGTGTGGCACGGCCGAAGCCGCGGCGGGACCGGCGCGCCCCAGGTTTTTGATGATGAGCTCTTTGAGGTCCCGATCCGCTTTGTCCAATAAAGCGATGAGCGCGGACAGGGCAGCCGGCTCGGTGGCCCCGTAGGCGCCAAGTGCGATGATCGCGGCCTTTTGCGCGGTCCTTTTCCGCGAGCCCATGGCCTCGAGGACCTCCGGGAGCGCCTGGGGGCCGATGGCGGCGAGAGCCTCGCCCATGGCTTCGGCGAGCGAGGGATTGTCGAGGGCGATGATGCTCGAGGCGGCCGGGCCGGATTTTTCTTTGAGCTTCCCCAGGCTCTCGAGGGCTCGCAAGCCGACGCCGGTGCTGCGATCTCGCAGCGACTTGATGAGCACCGGGACGGCGTCAGCTTCGAAACGCGGCAAGGCAGTGATGAGGGACTCGCGAAACTCGGGATTGGACTCGCGCTCTATAAGCCCGGAGACTTCATCGAGGGTCAGGGCGTTGAACCGCTCGAGGGAACGCAAGATCTGGGCCCAAACGTCGTGGCGATCTTCTTTCGAGAGCCGGAGCTTCAGCGCTTCGAGAAGGTGCGGGGCAGGCTCGGTGAAATGGGAGACGATTCGGGCTGTCATCAGCCGTCTGATCGGATCGTCGTGATTGATGGCGGCCGCCACCGCCTCGGCGCCCTTCTCTTTCGTCTTCTCGAGCGCTCGGGCGACGGGGGGATGGAGCGAGGGGGTCTCGAGGTGAGACAGGACCCCGTCGATGAGCTCCTGGCGCTGCTCGTCGGAGCCGACGATCGCACAGGCCGTGTCGATGGCGAAGGGGATCTCCTTTGGGCTTGCGTTTTTCACCCGCGTCATGACGGGTGCAAAGGCTTTTGAGGCGTCCGGGCCCGCCTGCTCCAGCGCCATGAGCGCCTCGATGCGCGTGCGGATATCCTCATCTTCGAGTTGCTCGATTAATCGGGGCAGCCTCTCCGGCTCGGCCGCGGGCTCGATTCGGCGCAGCGCCTCCAAGGCGCAGTCGTACAGCTCGCCCTTTCGGTGCTTGATGAATCGGACCAAGGTGGGGACCGCCTCGTGTGCCGCTTTTTCGAGGTAGGACAGCTCGGTGGCGGCCAGGCATTGCTCCTCGACCTCGTCGGCGGCTTTGAGCCTCGACACCAAGGAGGATATGTCCGCGGCACCTGTTTTTTTGTCGTTTGTCGGCTGCGTCTTGGAAGACCGGGCGCCCATCTCGACCAGAACGTTTTGCGCGGCCGCGCTGATGTCCGCGTCTGTGTCGTCTGCCGAGCGCTCGAGGGATTTGACCGCGCCTGGGTGAAAAATGATCTCGTCTTTGGGAATGCTTCCAAGTGCCTTGATGGCTTGCAGTCTCGCGGGCTTGTTCGGGTCGCCTGCGGCCATTTTCGCAAGGGTCGAGATCGCATCGAGCTGGACGCTCAGCTCGGGGCTCTTTTCGAAAGCCTCGGCGACGGTCCGGCGGACCCCTGGATCGCCGTCGCTCAGGCGATCTATGAGGACGGACAAAACGTCTGCACGAGGAGTCTGTGCTCGAGCG
>JAABTR010000757.1 GCA_011389755.1 Deltaproteobacteria bacterium
GTTTTATCGAGTACCGCTGCCCGGCCTCGAGCGCGATCGTCCCGCTGCGCTCCCGCGCCCCGTGATTCGACCAGTCGTTCACGACCAGCTTGCCGTCCACGTAAAGCCGGATCCCGTCGTCCCCCACCGTGTAGAACGTGTACGTCTCCGAGTGCACGGCCTCCACGAACCCCGTCCAGCGCACGCTGAAAGAGTCGCTTCCGACCTTTTGGTCAGGAGAGCCCCGGCCCCACTCGAAGTCCACCACCGCGTCCACGCGCTCCAGCGCCTCAGCGGTGAAATCCATGTTGTTGAAGTAGGTGCCCTTGAGACCGTGACCCGCTTCGCCCGCGATGACACCCGCCCCACCTGCGCCCTCACCGAGATCGTTTCCGCTGTCTTCGCACGCAAGCGCGATAAAGAAAACGGCGCAAAGCGACGCGCCGATTATGAATCTACTCGTTGTCATTCTAGGGCCTCCTTTTTTCTGAGAGGGGATGAAGCGAGCATTGGCCTGTCTCCTTAAGTTCCATACTGCAATAGTATAAGAGGCCAAATCGCCTCAGTAAACATATCTATGCATAAACCTGCATTTTATTTCTCTCTCGACTGTATTTTTCTACTCTTACCACATGCGATTGATTAGGAAAACGACCAAAAAAACTAACCTGCCCCCGACCAAACTGAGGTTGCGCGCAAGTTTCTCAGTGATTACCGTACTTTGTAACAACAGTTTCGCGAGTAGACTTTCTCGTCCGAACCATCCTGGCCTCAATCTCTCTTAAGAGCGGTCCGGTTCGGATTACCTCGGAGGAAGAATGAAAAGACAACACACTCCTAAGATCACGACCGACCTCATCTCGTGCGAATCACCGAACACCGAGCTGATGCACGAGGTCATGTGCGCCCAGTGCGGGCGCTGCGGCCGGGACAATAAATTTTTGCGCGAGGACCTGGAGATGTTCACCGCCGGCGTGCTCGAAGCCCACGGCGCGCCTCGCGAAGAAGCTCTGACCACCGCCCGGGTTTTGGTCCAGGCAGACTCCCGAGGTATCTCGAGCCACGGAATCGCCCGACTGGGGCGTTACTTGAAAGGTATCGAAGCGGGGTATATCCGCCCCGGCGTGGAGATGCGCACCTTCTCCCCCACCGAAGCGCTGGGGGTTATCGACGCCCACCACGGCCTCGGCCAGGTCGCCGGCGAACAGGCCATGGAGCTGGCCATCGCAAAGGCAAAAAAAACGGGCGTCGGCGTCGTGACGGTGCGCAACTCGAACCACTACGGCATCGCCGGGTACTACGTTCAAAAGGCCCTCGAGCACGGCATGGCCGCTTTCTCCATGACCAACTCGGCCCCCTTGGTCATCCCCACCAACGGCGCCGAGGCCCTGCTTGGCACCAACCCCATCGCCTTCGGGATCCCGGCGGACAAGCAGCGGCCCGTGCTGGTCGACATGGCCACGAGCGTGGTTCCGAGAGGCAAGCTGGAGGTCTACGACCGCAACCGCCAGCAGATGCCCGTAGGCTGGGCGGTCGACGAGTTCGGCTACGACGCCCAGAACCCGGGCCGCATCCTACAAAACCTTTTGGAACGCGCAGGCGGCGGGATCCTGCCGCTGGGCGGGCGCACCGAGGAGTTCGGCGGCCACAAGGGGTATGGCTTGGCTCTGATGGTCGACATGTTGTGCGGCGTGCTCTCGGGGTCGGCCTTCGGCAGCGATGTCAACAACCTCAATCGCACCGATCTCCCTCAGGGCGAGATCCAAGCGCCCCGGGTGGGACACTTCTTCTTGGCCCTCGATGTGGAGCGATTCATGCCCGCGAGCGAGCTGCGCTCACGGGTCGACGCCTATGTCGAGATGCTCAAGTCGTCCAAAGTCGCCCTCGACAGGGAAATGATCTTCGTCCACGGCGAAAAGGAGCAGGTCCGCGCCGAGCTGCACGAAAAAGACGGCATCCCCATCGCGGACAACGTCCTGAACGCCTTGCGCCAAATCGCCGAAAAAAGCAAAGTGAAGCCACCGGTCACCCTGGCGCAAAGACAACACTGAAGGAAATCAGCAAAGGCACCGATGAACCAAAACAATCAATTCGACGTGGCTATAATTGGCGGCGGCATCGTGGGCACGGCGACCGCCATGGCGATAACGACAAGACACCCGGGCGCCTCGCTGGTCATCATCGAAGCCGAGGACGAGCTGGCCGCGCACCAGACCGGCAACAACAGCGGCGTCATCCACTCGGGGCTCTACTACAAACCCGGATCCCTCAAGGCCCGCAATTGCACAAAGGGCCGATTGGCGCTGGTGGATTTTTGTAAGGAGCACGGCGTCGCCCACGACGTCTGCGGCAAGGTGGTCGTCGCCACCTCCGAGCGGGAGATCTCCTCGTTAAATGAGCTCGAGCGCCGGGGAACGGCCAACGGCCTCACCGGCCTCCGCCGCATCGGCCCGGAACAAATCCAAGAGATCGAGCCGCACATCAAAGGAATAGACGGCCTCTTCGTCCCCCAAACCGGCATCGTGGACTTTAGGGCCGCGACGCAAAAATTCGCCCAGATCGCCCAAAAAGGAGGGGGCGAGCTCAGGCTCGGCACCCGGCTCATCGGCTGCGGCCACGAGCCCGATGGGCTGGTCCTCGAGACCACCACCGGGGCTATCAAGACAAAAAACCTCATCAACTGCGCCGGTCTGCAGTGCGACCGAGTCGCCCGCATGTGCGGCGTGGATCCCGGCCTGCGCATCGTCCCGTTCCGCGGCGAGTATTACGAGATCGTCAAAGAGCGCCGCGACCTGGTGCGGAACCTGGTCTACCCGGTGCCGGACCCCCGCTTCCCGTTCTTGGGCGTGCACTTCACCCGCATGATCCACGGAGGCGTCGAGGCCGGGCCCAACGCCGTCCTCGCCCTGAGGCGCGAAGGCTACGGCCGTTTGTCCATGTCGCCCAAGGACATGGCTTCGTTCTTGTTCTACGCGGGGTTTTGGAAGATGGCCTCCAAGTACTGGGTCACCGCCATGGGCGAGGTCTGGCGATCGTGGAGCAAGCGGGCCTTCGTCAAGGCGCTGCGGCGCCTTTTGCCAGAGCTGACCCTCCGAGATGTCACGCGCGGAGGAGCCGGGGTCCGGGCCCAGGCCCTCGAACCGAGCGGCGCCCTCGTCGACGACTTCCGGATCGTCAAAGCGCCCCGAATGATCCACGTGCTCAACGCGCCCTCCCCCGCCGCCACCGCCTCCATCGCCATCGGCGAAAACATCGCGGACATGGCGGACAAAAATTTCGAGCTGGGACGAAAAAGCAGTGTCGCGATGGGGGG
>JAABTR010000758.1 GCA_011389755.1 Deltaproteobacteria bacterium
CGCGTCGGCGAACTCGGTCGACGTCTTGGCGTTTGGGCGACAGGCGGGCAGGAGGGGCGCCGGCTCATCATTCGCGATTTTTATCCAGCTGCCTATGAGATCCACACCGGCGCTGTGCCCGGCGTTGAGTCCCACCGAAGCGCGGGGGTTGCAATCGATGAGGAAAACCTGTCCCGACGTTTCGTCGCGCATGAAGTCCATGCCCACGAACCCGGACCACGCCATGTGTGAAACCAGCTTGGCCGCCTCGGCTGCGCAGCTGTCCTCGCGGATGGTTTGCCGACAGGTCGTTGTGCCTCC
This sequence comes from Deltaproteobacteria bacterium, assembly GCA_011389755.1. GTDB lineage: Bacteria > Myxococcota_A > Polyangia > JAAYKL01 > JAAYKL01 > JAABTR01. The sequence continues at coordinate 301 of JAABTR010000758.1, forward strand.
GGTTCGAGGTAAGCTTCGAATGCCGACGTAGGGGACAGAGGCGACCACGCGGCCTCGCTGGGCCAAAAGAGTCAAAACGACCTCGGGGCCGCTGATGCGGCGCTGGATGAGCGGCAATTCCGATTCATCCAGGTCGTTGCGGCGGATGACGTCCGTGAAGGCGTCCCAGATCTTGTGTGGGTCTTCGACCAACCGCAGGCCTGTCGAGTTTCGTGACTTGCGCATCTTGATATAGACGGGATAGTCGATGCTCGAGGCGATGTGGCGAGCCTCTCGGAGACATCGGGGAGCGAAAGTCTGTGGGGTTTGAACGCCGCAGCGTTTGGCGAGAGCCGTCAGCGAGTCTTTGTCGTGGAGGCCGACGATATCGGCCCTGGGCTGCAGCACCGTGCGCGTAAGCGACTGGATGCGGCTTTTGTAGTCAGCCAGGACAAAGCTCTCCTCAAATGAGGGGAAGTAGTAGTCGTAGCGTTCCTTTTCGAGTTCCTCGATAAGGCATTCGGCGTAGTCGAGAGGATCTTTGCGAAGACTCGGCAGGATGATCCGCTTGTCGACGAATTTCGAGTGCAGACCGAAGGCGAGTCCGTGCCCATCTGCTCCTGCGACCCAGAAACCCATTTCGCCGAATCGGCGGATGGCGAAGAGTCCGGCTTGTGTGAACAGCCCGGTGACCAAAACTTTCATAGACGGTTCTTCCTTGTTTCAATTTACGAAAACTAAAAACAAATAAGAACAATGATTGGGGGGCTCTAAGGAAACGTAATTAGCCAGCATTGGCTGGCTGGTTTTCACATGCAATGCTTCTCCTATGAATGGTGACGTAAGGAAAAAAAAGGGACGTATTTTTTTGTTCTCTTTTTTGATTTTTGGCGCAGGTATTGTCGTTTTGAGGTTTTGTTTATAGTATAAGTGAACAAATTTCATAAGACTGCAATAGTATAGGATGGCGCTCCAGGTTCCCTGGGCGCAGGGGTCGGAGAGCCGGCAATGTTTGCGTATCGTTAAAAAAGCATACCGTTACCGTGGAGAGAATAAAAAACGCGTGTTTTTGTTTTTTATGCTGGCCGAGGCGATGTGTTGTTTGTTATAAAACGCAAGAATGCTTTTCTATTGGAAAGAATCCCATGCTCCGGTGCTGTTTTCATATTGACCTCTGATCTCTTCTTTATTGAATTACTGTAAACGATATCTTTTTGAGCAACTTATTGTTCGTATCACGAAGAATGAAAGGGTTCTCGTATGCTCGGGAGATGTTTTCCAAGAAGAGGAGGGCTCACGAGGAGGATTGACGCGCTGCTTGTCTCTTGGGTGCTCTTTTTTATATCGGGTCCTCTAGGCGCGACCGGGTTCGAATTCGCCGACATCGGGCAGCTCGCACTGGGACGAGGTTTCGCATATGTTGCGCGGGCCGACGGACCGGAGGCATTTCACTACAACCCGGCAGGGCTCGCAAAACTCAGGGGCTTATCGGTGCAGCTGGGGGGCACGTTTGTCGGCGCGAGGTTGGCTTTCGACCGTCGAGGCTCGGGGTATATCTGCCGCGCGGACACCTACGCGTGTCTTTATCCTTTGGGCGAAGGTGAGGATGTCTACGACCCTGCCAGAGATCAGGGACCCTACGCCCTCGATCCCTTGGGAGATGTCAACAAAGGAGGTGCGCCGTACAAGACCGCGAAGATGGACCGGATGAACCCGCTACCGCTCCCCCTTTTGTCAGTGAATTACGGGGGGCTCTTCGGTGTGGACGGGCTGGCGGTCGGTGTCGGAGTGACCTCACCATCGAGTTTTGGCTCCCTTCGGTTCAGCGCTGATGGCGCTCAGCGCTACACCCTCATTGAGTCCGATATCAAGGCCGTGCTGTTCGGTGTCGGCTTGGCCTATGGGCCGAGCCGATATTTTAGGGTCGGGGCGGTTTTTAACGCCGCTTTTTTGGATGCCCGCTTGTCGCAGGCGACGCAGACCGTGGCGAGTCCCCGCCGGGCCGGGCAAAACGAGCTGCTCGAGGACGACGTTCACGTGCGCGTGTCCGTCACAGATCCCATGACACCCACGGGAACCTTCGGCGTCATCTCCCAGCCCTTCGACCTGCTGGAGCTCGGCGCGGCGCTGCGATTGCCGGTGGGGTTCAGAGCCCGAGGTCGAGCGAGCATAACGCCTTCCGAGTCATCGCCGGACCTGAAGCTGGTCGGCGACGGCCGCGTGGTCCTCGAGCACCGGCTGCCGCTTGTGGCTCGATTCGGCGCCCGGTTCGTTCAGCCGCGCTTCGACGTGGAGGTCAATTACATCTTTGAGCGAACAGGGCAGATTTCCAAAACGCCTTTGATAATGAAAGATGTCGTTGTGGACAACGGGCTGGGCGATCTCATCACTTTTCACGACGTCGATATTCCTTTTCGATTTCGAGACGCTCACGGCGTGCGCGTGGGGGGAGATGTCGTCGTGCTGCCGGGCAGGCTGAGTCTGCGCGGGGGCGCGTTCTATGCAGGCACGGCGTACCCCGATAACCACGAGACCTTTAGCGTGCTCTTCCCCTACGCGCGGCAGGTTGGACTGACCGCCGGGTTTTCCGTTTGGCTTTGGCGCGATCAGAGGGAACCGTCGCGAGCATTTATCGTGCACGCCGGCTACGGCCACATCTTTCAGCAAAGCGTGACCGTCACCCACGGGGTCGCCCAGCAAAACGTCGTTCGGGACGCTCCGGATGACCCGAGCGCGGGGAATATCGTCAATAACGGCCGGTACGATGCGGGGTTCGACCTCTTCGGTCTCACCATCGAGGCCCGCCTATGATTTTTGCTCATCGTGGCAAAGGAGAACGCGAGATGTCTGGAACTCGAATCAACGCGGCGGCCGGATTGTCTCTCGCGGGGGCGACGGCGCTCGTTGCGATCGCAGGATGCGCGATCGTCGACGATCCCGTTGCGGCTCCGGGAACGAGCCGCTTCGCCGAGGGGATACAGGTTGGGCACGAAGACGATGAGACAGG
>JAABTR010000147.1 GCA_011389755.1 Deltaproteobacteria bacterium
GCCGCGGCGCTGCCGGTGCTGCGCCCCCTCGTGGCGTTCGACAAGTCGGAGGTCATAGAGATAGCCCGCAAAATCGGCACGTTCGACATCTCCGTTTTGCCCCACGACGACTGCTGCTCCCTTTTTGTCCCCAAGCACCCCGAGACCAAGGCCAAACTGACCGTGGTTCAAAAAATGGAGCAGGGGGTCGACTGGCGACCCGCGATCGAGGCCGCTTTTTCGCATACCGAGATCATCAATATCTGATTTTTGTACTCCGCCTGCGGAAAAAAAATGCAGCTTTCATCCCGCAGATAGACAAATCATATTTGTCGGATCACGAGTATTCGTACTTGCTCAAAAGCAAAGGGTTGTTTTCTAGTACAAGGCACGAACATGTCGGCGCCTATTGCGCGTCAAGGCGGTGACGGGCCGGTAAAAAGGCATCGCCCGCAGTCAGTTTTATTTGACAAAGACTGCGGCGGTGTTAGCAGCTTGTTCTGAACTCAATGTCAAAAAAACGCTGAAGCCGGGAGAAGGTCACGTGACTATCAAGGTGTCAAAGGACGACTGTCTGAACGTCGCAAAAGCGCTCGGGTTGGAGTGGCTGGATACCAACGGGCGGGGCGGCTATGCCATGAGCACGGTGCTGGGGTGCAACACCCGCAAGTACCACGGGCTGCTCGTCGCTCGCCTGCAGCAGCCCGCGGGCAAGTTCGTCTTGCTCTCGAAGGTCGAGGATTCCCTCGTTTACGACGACAAAGAGCTCTTTTTGAGCGCGCATCAATATCAGCCCGCGGTGATCTTTCCGCGCGGTCACAAATATCTCGGCGAGTTCAAGTACAAGTACCTGCCGCGTTTCAAGTACACGGTGGGCGGAACCACCGTGCACAAGCAGGTCGCCATGGTAAGCGGCGAGGACGCGGTGATGATGCGCTACATCGCCAAGAAGAATCGCACGGGGGCGAAGCTGCGGATAAAGCCGCTCATCGCCTATAGAGACTTTCACGGGCTGTCCAAGGAGAACCTGTTTTTGCGAGTTCGCTGTTTTCCGACCGAGCGGGGCTGCAAGATGTCGCCCTATGAGGGCATGCCGGATATCTTTTTCCAGACAAACGGTCGGTTCGAGTTTTTCCCGGCGCCCGCTTGGTTTCGAAATTTCGAGTATTACAAGGAGTTTCGCCGCGGCTTCGAGGGCCACGAGGACCTGTTCTGCCCGGGGATGTTCGAGATAGAGTTCCCCGAGGGCGAGGAGGTTGTCTTCGTCGCGAGCTTGCGTCAACACGATGAAGACCTCGACGCCATGTGGGAGCGGGAGTACGAGCGGCGCAAGAAGCTCTCCAGGAGGCTTCGCGGCGACGAGATGCAAAAATCCCTCGGCCGCGCCGCCGAGCAATTCTTTACGCGCAACGAGCGGGGCCAAACCGGGATCACCGCCGGCTTTCCGTGGTTCCTCGAGTGGGGTCGTGACGCCATGATCGCGCTGCCGGGCCTGGCCCGCGCCACCGGCAATAATGAGCGCTACCTTCAGGTGCTCACCGCCTTCGCCGAAAACCAAAAAGACGGGCTCATTCCCAACTTCTTGGGGGCCACCGAGGAGCTCAACGCCTACAATTCGGTGGACGCCGGTCTGTGGTTCGCCTGGGCGGTGCAGCAGTACCTTCTGGACGGAGGTCAGGTCTCACAGCTCGAATCGAAGATCCTGCCGGCTCTCGAGAAGGTGTTTCGCGGCTACCGGGACGGCACCGCGCCTTTGGTGAAGATGCGCGGCGACGGTCTGCTCGAGGTGGGGTCGGCCGAGCACAACCTCACATGGATGGACGCCCAGGTAGGCGGCGTCCCGGTCACGCCGCGCCACGGATGCCCGGTGGAGATCTGCGCGTTGTGGTTCAACCTCGTCAGCTTCTTGTCAAAGCTGGGGCAGGAGCACGGCTATCCGGTGGGCGCCGAGGCCGGCGCGCTCGTCGACACGATCCGCGCGAGCTTCAACGAAGCGTTCTGGCTCGAGGACGAGACCTACTTGGCCGACGTGCTCGTGGACGGACGGCGCGACGTGTCGGTGCGGCCGAATCAGATCTTCGCAGCGTCCTTGCCCCACTCGCCGCTCGAAGCCGCCCAGGCGTTGGCGGTCATCGACAAGGTCCGCCGCGAGCTGGTGACGCCTTATGGGCTGCGGACGCTCTCGCCGGCCGATCCCAACTTCGTCCCTCGTTACGAAGGCGGCCCCGAGCACAGGGACGCCGCCTATCATCAAGGGACCGTGTGGCCTTGGCTCCTCGGGGCTTATGGAGAGTCACTGCTCAAGTGGTACGAAAACAAGACTCTGGCCATCGAGGAGCTCGAGGGTTATCTTGAAAAACTCGAAGAGCATCTCGAAGAGATGGGGCTTGGAACGATCGCCGAAGTATTTGATGGGAATCCGCCCCGATCACCTCACGGATGCCCCAGCCAGGCTTGGAGCGTGGCCGAGATATACCGGTTATCCAAGCTGGTGCAAGATGAAAAGGCTCGCGTGGAGAACTCCTCCGCGCCTAAAACGAAAAAGAGGGCATGATGCGTATCTTGATGTACGGTTGGGAATTCCCGCCACACATCAGCGGGGGGTTGGGTGTCGCGTGTTTCGGCATGACCCAGGCGCTCGCCGCCCGGGGGTTTGAGACGACTTTCGTTCTTCCGAAGCTTAAAGAGGGCATGACTCGCGAGTCCCACGTCGACTTGGTCGGCGTCAGCCAGTTTCCCGTCACCTCGGCGCGGCCCCGTTCCGCCCGCGAGGACCTTGAGATGCTCAAGGCCAAGGTGACGGAGATCGCCAAAAACGTGGAGCTCAAGTCGGTCGACTCTCTCCTGTCGCCCTACCTGACCGAGGGCAGCTACATGACAGAGCTGCGAAAGCTCCAGAAAATAGAGGGCGAAGACGAGCAGACCGCCCAGGACAAAGAGGTCTCGGCCAACGCGCAGGGGTTCCAGATGGAGATGTCGGGGGACTATGGGCCCAACCTGATGGCCGAGATCGCCCGGTACGCGGCGGTGGCCGGTTCCATCGCAAACACCGTGCCCCACGACGTGATCCACTCCCATGACTGGCTCACCGTGCTGGCGGGTATCGAGGCCAAGAGGGTCAGCGGGAAACCACTCGTCGTTCACGCCCACGCCCTCGAGTTCGACCGATCCGGCGAGAACGTCAACCAGATGGTCTACGATATCGAGCGGCTCGGCATGCAGAAGGCCGATCGCGTGGTGGCGGTCAGCCACTACACAAAGGATATCATCGTCCGGCGTTACGGCATCGACCCCGAAAAGGTGGAGGTGGTCCACAACGCCGTCATCCGAGATACCTACGAGGTGCCGGTCCCGGATAGGAACAAAAAGCGCGACAAGGTCGTCCTGTTCTTGGGGCGCATCACCTATCAAAAGGGGCCCGACTACTTCGTCGAAGCGGCGGCAAAGGTTTTGCGGGCCCGGGAAGACGTGCGCTTCGTCATGGCGGGCAGCGGTGACATGGCCCCGCGGGTCATCGAACGCGTCGCGCAGCTCGGGATCGGACGCAGGTTCCACTTCACCGGCTTTTTAAATGGAGCCGCCGTGGAGAAGATGTACTTGGAGAGCGACATCTACGTGATGCCGAGCGTCTCGGAGCCCTTCGGGATCTCACCGCTCGAGGCGATGCGGTACGACGTCCCCGTCATCATTTCGCGGCAATCGGGGGTCTCGGAGATCCTCAAGCACGCTCTAAAGGTCGACTTTTGGGATATCGACGAGCTGGCCAACAAGATCCTCGCGCTGCTCGATCATTCGGCTCTGCGAACCGAGATCGTGGACAAGGCGTCGAAGGAGCTCGAAGGGATCCAGTGGGACAACGCGGCGCGCAGGCTCGGAGAGATCTACAGCGCGGTGGCGACGGCATAGAGTCTCGGCGAAACGAGAAAGGCGAAACGGAACAGGCGATGATCTACGTGACGTGTTATTTCCAAGTGCACCAGCCCAATCGTTTGAGAAAGTACAGCTTCTTCGACATCGGCCACAGCAATTTTTACGAGGACGAAGACAAGAACGCCGCGGTGCTGCGCAAGGTCGCCAAGAAGTGCTACCTGCCCGCAAACCGGCTGATGCTGGAGCTCATCGAAAAGCACAAGGGGCGTTTTCGAATCTCATATTGTCTCACGGGGACCGTCCTTGAGCAGATGCGCAAGTACAGCCCCGAGACCCTGGAGAGCTTCAAGCAGCTGGCACAGACCGGGTGCGTCGAGTTCTTGGCCGAGACCTATAATCACTCCTTGGCTTTTTTGTTCTCGAAGGACGAGTTCCAGCGGCAAGTCAGGCGCCACATGGAAGTGATCGAACAGGAGTTCGGCCAAAAGCCCCGGACGTTCCGCAACACGGAGCTCATCTACAACAACGAGGTCGCCAGCAGCGTGGAGGAGATGGGGTTTAGCACCCTCATCGCCGAGGGGGCCGATCGGATACTCGGGTGGCGCAGTCCCAATTTCGTGTACCAACCCGAGCCGTCGGCCAAGCTCAAGCTCCTGCTGCGGAATTATCGATTGTCAGACGACATCGCGTTTCGTTTTTCAAATCGGGACTGGTCTGAATGGCCGCTGACCGCCGACAAGTTCGCCCACTGGGTGCAAGACCTCCGCGGAAACGGCGAGACCGTGAATCTCTTCATGGACTACGAGACGTTCGGAGAGCACCAGTGGGAAGAGACTGGCATCTTCGATTTCCTGCGCAACCTCCCCGAACGCATCTTGGCGCTTCCCGATTTCGGCTTTGGGACGCCCTCCGAGGTCTCTCGGAGCCTCGCGCCCGTGGCCAAGCTCGACGTGCCCGACTACGTGTCCTGGGCAGACGTGGAGCGGGACTTGACCGCGTGGAAGGGCAACCACATGCAAGAGGACGCGCTCAATGGGGTCTACAGCCTCGAGAAGCCGGTGATGGAGACACATGACACGGAGCTGATAGAGGCATGGCGGGCGCTGCAGACGTCGGATCACTTTTACTACATGTGCACGAAGTGGTTCGCCGACGGCGATGTGCACAGGTACTTCAACCCCTACGACAGCCCCTATGACGCCTATATCAACTACCAAAACGTTCTCGCGGACTTCGAGCGCTCCTTGAAGGGGTAAGGGCCTCGAAAAAGAGCGCCGCACATTCACCCGGGTGGCTAAAACGGCCGGCTGCCGACAACCTCGAAAGTGGAAGACAGCACGATGAAATATCTATTCGAAGTGAGCTGGGAAGTCTGCAATATGGTGGGCGGGATCTACACCGTCATCCGTTCGAAGGCTTCCGAGGCGGTTGCCGCCTATGGCGACAACTATTTTCTGATAGGCCCCTGGCTCGACAACAACTCGGACTTCGTGGAGACCGACGAGCCTCAGTGGAAGGAGATTCGGCCCGCCCTCGAGGAAAAAGGCCTGCGGGCGCGCCTGGGCCGCTGGGAGATCGACGGGCGTCCCAAGACCATACTGGTCGATTTCAAGGATCGCTACGATCTCGACAAGCTCTTGTACACTTATTGGCAGCACTTTGGGGTCGACTCCATGTCCGGGGGCTGGGACTACATCGAGCCGGTGATGTTCTCCACCGCGTGCGGCGAGATCATCGAGACGTTTCACGAGAGGCTCATCTCCGAAGACGACGAGGCCGTGGCTCAGTTCCACGAGTGGATGTGCGGCGGCGGCCTTTTGCATCTCAAGAAGAGCGTCCCGGAGATGGGGACGGTGTTTACGACCCACGCGACCATGCTGGGCCGCGCCATGGCGAGCTCCGGGCACAACATCTACGCCTCTGACTTCGAGGTGGACCCCGGCCGAGCCTCGAAGCGATACGGCGTGGCCGCGAAGGTCTCCCTGGAGACCGTCTGCGCCCGAGAGGCGGACTACTTCACCACCGTGAGCCAGGTGACCGCGGAGGAGGCCGGGCTCATGCTCGGGCGGCGTCCGGCGCTCGCGGTCTTCAACGGGATCAACGCGCCGGGGCTGCGCTCCTACGACGATCAGCGCAGTCGGGCCAAGAACACCCGCGAGAGGGTCTTGACCTTGGCCGGGCGCTTTTTGCAAAAGGACCTGCCTCGAAACACTCGGCTGTTCGCCACCTCTGGGCGCTACGAGTTTCACAACAAGGGGTTCGACATCTTTCTCGAGGCGCTGGCGAGGCTCGAGGAGCAGCTGAAAGACGACGACACCGCCCCACCGGTGGTGGCCTGGTTTTTGGTGGCGGGCGGGCACAAGGGGTTTTGCGACGATGTGCGGCGCAGGGTCAGCGACGAAGGGCCCCGGGACTTCGGTCAGGTGGGGATCTTCACCCACCGGCTTCACGACGAAGAGCACGATCCCCTCCTCAATGCCTGTCATCGCCTGGGGCTGCGCAACGATCCCGCGAGCAAGGTCAGCGTCATTTTTACGCCGGCCTATCTCGACGGAAACGACGGGCTGTTCAACCTCCCTTACGAGGACGTTATGGCCGCGTTCGATCTGGGCGTCTTCCCATCGTACTATGAGCCTTGGGGGTACACGCCGCTGGAGAGCATCGCCTGGTGCGTGCCCACGGTGACCACGGATCTGGCCGGTTTCGGGCGGTGGGTTCAGAGCCTGGAGGAGGGGTCCCACGACGGCGTGGAGATCATCCGCCGCAGCGGTCGCGAAGACCAAGAGGTCATTCCGGATTTGACTTCGGTGCTGGCGGACATCGCGAAGAAGTCGGACGAAGATCTCGACGTGCTTCGGCGCAATGCCCGGTTCACCGCAGAGAAAGCCGACTGGAGGCGATTTTTCAAGAACTATCTCAAAGCGTTCGAGCGCGCCGCGTTTGTGGCGGATCGCCGCGTGAACTCCCTGGACACCTCGGCGTTCTCCGATGATCTGTTCATCAGTTTCAAAGGCGCCGAAGGGCCTGGACCCCACTACCGGTCTTTCACCGTGATTCCCGAGCTGCCAAAGAGCCTGGCTCGGCTCAGGGAGGTGGCCTACAACCTGTGGTGGGCCTGGCACCCGGAGGGAGAGGAGCTCTTCCAGGACCTCGGCGGCGAGCTCTGGGAGATATCTGGGCACAACCCGGTGAAGGTCATGTCCGACATCTCCTACGACGAGCTCATGGCCAAGTCCAAGTCGAAGCCCTTCGTCAAAAAGTACGACAGGGTAATTCGAGAGATGGACGACTACCTCAAAGCTCCGGGGCGGGTGTACCAAGGCGGCGAGGTGGTCTCCAAAGAAAAACCGGTGGCCTACTTCTCCATGGAGTTTTGCCTCCACGAGAGTCTGCCCATCTATTCCGGCGGCCTCGGGGTCTTGTCGGGGGACCACCTCAAGGCGGCCTCGGACCTGAACATTCCGCTGGTGGGGGTTGGTCTCTTCTACCGGCAAGGCTACTTTAAACAGCGCATCGATCGCAACGGCCAGCAGGTAGAGCAGTACCCGTTCCTCGAGACCGCCAACCTGCCGGTTGTCCCGGTCACGGACAAAGACGGCAACGAGATCCGGATCAGCGTGGACCTGACGAGCCGCACCTTGTACGCCCGGGCGTGGAGGGTGGATGTGGGACGGATCCCCTTGTACCTGCTCGACACCGACATCGAGGAGAACAGCACCCGGGATCGCCAGATCACCTGGCAGCTCTACGGCGGCGACAGGCGGGTTCGCCTGGAACAGGAGATCCTGCTGGGCATCGGTGGCCTCAAGCTGATCGAGGATGTCATCGACGTCAAACCGGCGACCTACCACCTCAACGAAGGGCACTGCGGCTTCTTGCTGTTCGAGCGAATTCGGCGGTACATCGCGCAAGGCCTGTCCTTCCAAGAGGCCCGCGAGGCGGTCAAGGCCACGTCGGTCTTCACCACCCACACCCCGGTGCCCGCCGGCAACGAGGAGTTCGACCTCGACATGATGGAGCACTACTTCTCCTCCACCGCCAGGGGGCTCGGCATCAGCTTCGAGCAGCTCGCCGAGATGGGGCTGTCCCGCTCCGACACCGATAACGCTCCGTTTTCCATGACCGTGTTGGCGCTCAAGCTCACCAGCAAAGCCAACGCCGTGTCCAAGCTCCACAGCAAGGTCTGCAAGCACATGTGGAAGGATGTCTGGAAAGGGGTGGCGGTCGAGGAGGTGCCGATAGACGCCATCACCAACGGCATCCACTTGGGCTCGTGGATCGGCCGCAACATGCGGCGTCTTTTGGGGCAGTACATCGACGTGGCGTGGGACGAGAACCACGACGATGTGGACGCGTGGGCTCGGGTGGAGGAGATCCCCGACGAGATGCTCTGGTACGAGCACTCGGTCCAGAAGAAGACGCTCATCGACGCGGTCAAGGAGCGGGTCCTAGACGACTACGTGCGCCGAGGCGAGGATCCGAGTCTCATCCGTGAGACCATCGAGACCCTCGATCCAAACGCCCTCACCATCGGCTTTGCCCGGAGGTTCGCCACCTACAAGAGGGCCTCGTTGCTGTTCAAAAACCGTGAGGCCCTCGTCAAGCTGCTGGGCGATCCCAAGAGGCCGGTGCAGATCCTCTTCGCCGGAAAGGCGCACCCGGCCGACGGGATGGGTAAGGATATCATCCGCAAGATCATCGCCGAGTCCCGCACCGAGGAGTTTCGGGGCAAGATCGTCTACCTCGAGAACTACGACATGGCCCTGGGGCGCCTCTTGACACAAGGCACGGACGTGTGGCTCAACACGCCGCTGCGCCCCCACGAGGCGAGCGGGACCAGCGGCATGAAGACGCTCACCAACGGGGGCCTCAACTGCTCCATCCTCGACGGATGGTGGGACGAAGCTTACAAGCCCGGCGTGGGGTGGGCCATCAGCTCCCGCGCCGAGTACGTGAGCCGCGAGCACCAAGACCAGATGGACAACCTGGCGCTGATACAGCTCCTCGAGCAGGAGATCGTCCCCACATATTACGACCTGAACGACAAGGGGATCCCCGTGAACTGGGTCGCGATGATGAAGAACGCCCTCATGAAGCTGGCGCCGGTCTTTTCCACCCAGCGGATGGTGGACGAATATCACCGGTCGATGTACCTGCCGACCGCGGCGCGGGGACGGGATCTGAGCAAGGACGGCTTCGCGGGAATTCGGGCGCTGACCGGCTGGAAGCGCAAACTCTCGGCGCGGTTTTCCACCTTGCAGATCGCGAGGGTCAAGGTCTCAGGGCTCGAGGGTGACGTTTTGAGGGCCGACTCGAAGTTGCGCATCGAGTTGGCCGTAGATCCGGGCAAGATCGAGCCCAAGGAGCTGCGCGCGGAGCTGCTCATCGGTCGCGGGGACGGCGAGGTCTTCGAAGGCGAGCCCAAGATCCTGCCCTTTGGGGCCGGAGAGCGGGTTGGCACCGAGGTGCGCTTCGCCTTTGAGCACAAGGTGGAAGACAGCGGCAGCTTCATGTACGCGGTGCGCGTCGTTCCCATCCACCCTCTGCTCGCCCGCACTCAGGAGACCGGCCTGGTCCGCTGGCTGTAACTCGCCTACCCCATGGTCAACGCGGCCGAGCTGGCCACCAGAAAAATGCGCGTGTCCTAGAGCGACCGGCGCCTATCGCCGGGATCTTTTCAGGGCGGATTTGAGGGCCTCGTAGTGCCGGCCGAGCTCGACGAAGCTCGTGGCCTGGCCGCCGGCGTCGGGATGGCAGGCGCGGGCGGCCGTGAGATAGCGGTGCTTGAGCTCGCGGACGCCGAGCTTGCGGGCCGTCTCGAGGGAGATGTAGCCAAAGCGCTCGAGGGCGGCGGAAACGTCGGCGTCGCCGTAGTCCAAGCTGGGCAGCTCCTCGGCCATCCGCTTCCAAAACTGTCCGACCATCGACTCGAGCTCGGACTCCCCGTAGGCGCGCAGGTTCTCCAAGGCCGCGTAGAAGGAGAACATCTTGGTCTGCGTGGTTCGCGGCTTTACGTCCGGCCGCCAGAAGGCGTGGTGGGTGTGCTCGGGACAAAACAGCCCGTCGCAGGGGCGGCAGCAGGCGACCTCGTCGTAGTAGTCGAACGCCCGGCACTCCCCCCGGGGCAGAAGCAGCAGATGAGCGCCCACCGCCGAAAAGCCGAACACCGGCAACATGTCGCGCGACGCGTCGTCGCCAAGCCAGAACCGCGCGTCGAACAAAGGCCCGCAGGCTTCCAGCTCGGCGTTGAGGTCGGGCCGTGCGAACTCGCCGGCCGCGATGGACGAGAGGCTGTTCCACGCTGGACCGGTGCGCTCGGCCAGGGCTGCGGCGTGCGCCAAGACGGCCAAGAGGGTCAGCTGGTGTCTGAGCGCGAAGGTCAAAAGGTACACCGCGCTCAGCTCCCCTTGCAGCCACTTTCGGCGCTGGTCGAGGCTCAAAAAATGCCCCAGGATGTCCCGGTCGGAGATGATCGCTCCGGGGCCGGATCTCAGGGCGATATTCTTGGAGTCGGTCTCGTACCGTGCGGCGCGGCTTTGAAGCTCTGAGCGCAAAGCGGCCCCGAGCTCGGCGGGCCCGAAGAGGTCGAGCAGGCGCATTGCGGAATGTTTCATGGTGGGTTTATCTTAACAAGCCCAAGTCGCATGCCAAGCGCTCAATCCGCGTTCATTTGGGTCTTGACGAAGGGCTTTCGGCGATCGCGGTTTAAGGGTACTGTATTTTTTTGGAGGCACAAATGCGGTTTTTTTCTCGGTGCATGTTCGTGTGTGCGGCCCTGACGGTGGTGACTGCTTGCAAAGGCGGGGCAGATAGCTCGCCTGAGGAGACCGATAGCGTCGAGGCGAGCGATGCGTCGTCGCGAGACGACACGCAGCCGGACACCAGCGATCGGGATTCAACCAGCGCCGGTGGAACGGACACCCAACCAGCGCAAGCGCCTGAGCCGCCCGAGTTAGGTCCCGGCCCTTGGTACGGGTGTCTGCCAGGCGCGCCGCCGCCGGGCGCCACGGTGGTTTCGGTGTTTGATCTCGCGGACCACTACTTCAACCCCGAAGACAGGCGCAACATCGACGCAAGGGTCGAGTTTCCCGAAAGCGGAAGCTGGCAACGCATCGATCTTCGCGTGGAGCTGTCGTGCCCCGAAGACGGCGACTGCGATAATTGGGATCGGTTTGCAAACGTGATGCTCGTGGAGGACCCGGGTGGGGAAGACGAAAAGCTCGTGGAGATTGAGCGCTACATCACGCCATACAATGTCCCGATGTGCTTCCAGACCGACGTCACAGGATTTGCCTCCACGCTTCGGGGCGAGCAAACCATCCGTTCGTTCATCGACACCTGGGTGGGACCTCATGAGGCGATCCACGGACACGGGTGGCGGGTCAGCCTCGACTTCATCTTCTACGAAGGCCAGACGGACCATGAGCCCTCCCAGGTGATCCAGCTGTGGCCTTACGGGACCGTGAAGGTGGGTGACCCAGCCGATCCCATCGAAGAGCAGCTGGCGACTCGCACGGTAGAGATCCCGTCCGACATCACGCGCGCCGAGCTGCGGCTCATCGCCACGGGACACGGCCAGGGCAACGCAGGCAACTGCGCGGAGTTTTGCAGGCTCCAGCCCTCGATAAACGTCAACGATACCGCGTCGCTCGAGTTCAACCCGTGGCGGTTCGACTGCGCAAAAAATCCAAACGGCGACGAGCAGGCGGGCACCTGGAGCTACAATCGCCTGGGCTGGTGCCCGGGCGCCTACGTCACGCCCGAGGTGGTCGATATCACCGATTCTGTGGAGCCCGGCAAAGAGGCTGTCTTCAAAGCGAGCATCGTCGACGCCCAGGGCCAAACGTACACCAACACCTGCCGGCCCGGCGCAGGAGATGAGCAGAACCTGTGTCAGGGGTGCGTGTTCGATGAAAACTCAGGCAACTGCGACTACGACGGCGGCGCCCACACCGCCCCGGTGGTGCGGACCACGGCCCAGCTGCTCTTGTATCGCTGAAAAAAACTACCTCGAAAATCGCCGCTCCACGGCGGCGCAAAACGCGTCGATGGTGCCCCGGGAAGGCACGGGCCCGTTCGGCGTTCTCTCGAGAAAGAAAAGCTCGGGCTCGATGAGCTCGAGCTCGGCGATCTTGGGCGCGCCCTCGTCCAGCACGTCGACCCGCGCGTAGAGCGGATATCCGTCCTCGGGCAGGCACCGGCTCGTCTTGGCGATGCTTTTGGCCGCCGCCACCGCGCACGCGACCACCCCATCGGGCGGCGTCTCGCTAAAGACGCTGCCGCCCCGTTCGTCTTGGACGAGCCAGTTGCCGCGGGCCGGCCGCTTTCGAACCGCGTGGACGTTTTTTCCGTCGATGAAGATCAGCGACCACTCCCCCTCGGTGAGCACCTGCTCCAAAAAGGGCTGGATTAAGGTCGCCCGCTCGTCCCGGCGCGCCTCGAAGTCGAAGCTTTTTGCCTGCTGGCGGGTGACGACCCGGTAGGTGTCGCACCCCGCGGCCGAGATGCTCGGCTTGAGCACGAACGGCCCCAGCTCATCGAAGAGTCTCTCAAGCGAGATCTCTTCGCCCGGCTCCACTATCTGTGTGGGCACGATGGGCACCCCGGCCTCTTCGAGGTCGAGGAGGTAGCGCTTGTCGAGGTTCCACAACATGAGGTCGACGGGGTTCTCCACCGCCGCGCCCGCGCGCCTCCAGCTTAGGAGGCGCTCCACAAAGCGGCTCCTAACAGCCGGGGAGTCCATGTAGTCCCACGGGGAGCGAACGATGAGAGTATCCACGTCGCCCGGAGCGTCCGCGTCCCAGACGACGGGGATGACCTCGTGCCCCCGCGCTTCGAGCGCTTCGGCGCAGACCGCGTCATCGTGGGTGAGCAGCGGACGGGCGTCGCTTGGAAAGTAACGAGACAGGTCCCGGCAGGTGACAAAACCGATTTTCATGTTGGCAGAGATACATTCGGTGTGGATGGGTCGTCAACTTCTGGCGGCGCTGGCTCGTCCACTCCCCCAAAGCGCGAACGTGGAAGCGGCCTTACAACCGTGTTAGATTGCTGGTTCGTCTTGCATGTCCAGTGCACACAAATGGAAGGAGCCGGCCATGCCGCGAAACGGAAAAGAACCTCCATCGACGAAGCTTCCTTTTCGGTTCTGGGAGATCGAGCGTTTCAAATCGATTAGGGATCGAACGCGCATGGAGCTCGGGCACTTGACGGTCCTGGCCGGTGCCAATAGCTCGGGGAAATCTTCCGCGATTCAGCCTCTTTTGTTGCTCAAGCAGACTCTCGAATCGTCGCAGGATGTTGGGCCCTTGCGACTCGACGGGCCCAACGTGAAGTTTACGAGCTTCGAAGACCAGCTTCTGTGGAAGGGTCCATCATCGCGAGGCGGAAAAGAGAAGAGTTTTTCTATTTGCTTCGAGGCCGAAAACCCGCGACTGGTCGTTGAGCACACCTACGAGAGGAACAACGGCGCTATTTCGATAGCCGAAATGACATTTGGCGACAACATGAAAGCGGGAACGGTTACGGTCAGGGAGTCGATGTCGGAACGCGACATCGGCGATTGGCCGCGTCTCAAAGTGCCCGAGGGCGTTGAGGTCAAACGCGAGGTCGTTAGGGACCGTTGTTTTCTCGGATTCGAGTTGCACGCTGAGCCGAAGGACAAAGAGAGTGCCGACAATTTCCGGTTCCAGGCGACTCCTGCCCAGCGTTTTCGTAATGCACTCATGGCGATGATCCATTTGCCCGGCCTGCGCGGGAATCCTGAGCGCCTCTACCCCATTGCGCAGGTCGGCGGCTCGAAGCTGTTTCCCGGTCTTTTCCCGCCTTATGTCGCGGGGATCCTTCACGCCTGGAAAGATCGCGGCGACGACCGTCTCACAAAAAAACTCCCGGCGATTCTCAAAGACCTCGGGCTCACGTGGAAGATCGATATCAAAAAGCTCTCAGATACCGAGGGGGAGCTCCTCGTCGGTCGCTTGCCGCAAGCTGTTCGGGGAGGTGGCAAAGACATGGTGAGCATCGCCGATGTGGGGCTCGGCGTCTCACAGGCTTTGCCCATTGCGGTGGCGCTTCTTGCGGCCGAGCCCGGGCAGCTGGTGTTCATCGAGCAGCCGGAGATTCACCTGCACCCCCGGGCGCAGGTGGCGCTCGCGGGCCCGCTGCTCGACGCGGCCGCGCGGGGCGTGGTCGTCGTCGTGGAGACTCACAGCCGGTTTTTGTTGCTCGGCATCCAGGAGAAGATCGCGGCGAAGAGCGGCTACTTGTCCGATCTCGTGAAGCTGCACTGGTTTCAGCGCGATCCGCAGACCGGGGCGACGAACGTCACGACCGGAGAGCTGGACAAGAATGGCGCGTTTGGCGATTGGCCCGAGGATTTCGCCGAGACCGCGATGGACATCGAGCGTCGTTTCATCGAGGCGCCTTTTGAAGAGGATGAGTGATGACGAGGCGGTACGAACACTCCATCGTCGTCGATACTTCAGTGGTGCAGGCTGCAGGAGATCGAAAGAACGGCCCGAACGTCTCGGCCCAGTCGCTCAGGACGATGCTCGAAAAGGAGATAGCCATCGCGGTGTCGGACGGGCTGCGCGAAGAGTGGTACAAGGACCGTCCCGGAGAAAGTGCGAAGAGGATTTCGAGATATGCGTCCACATGGCTAGCGAAGATGAAAGGAAAAAAGCTCTACCACAAGCTTGGGAAGGTGTCTCCGGACGCTTCGCTTCGAGCTGCGTGCGAATTGGAACTTACTGAAAAGGAATTTGCAGCATTCATGAAAGATGTCTTCTTGATTGAGGCAGCAAACGAGGCCGACCGCCGCGTGATCTCCCACGACGACAACCTACATAGAATCCTCAGATCACTGGCGCC
This sequence comes from Deltaproteobacteria bacterium, assembly GCA_011389755.1. Taxonomy (GTDB): domain Bacteria; phylum Myxococcota_A; class Polyangia; order JAAYKL01; family JAAYKL01; genus JAABTR01. Next base: position 14,716 of record JAABTR010000147.1, read on the forward strand.
TGCGACAGCGAAGCTGCGGGGGCTGCATTGGGGAAACCCAGAACGCGCGAGCTGTTGCAGATGGTTGAAAAACGGTGCAGTGGAAGAACCGCTTTTGCAGCTTTAAAACTCAATCGAAACGCTCACGACCGGCCGAAGGCGGCTTTGACGAGGCCCACGGCGCCCATGGGGTCGCCTTGTCTCAATATGCCGGCTCGAAAGACGTTCGCGGCTCCGGCGACGAAGGCGGCGGTGGTTCCGGCCGTGATGAGGGCGCTCAAGATCGGCTGCCAGGTAGGGATCGCTTCGCTGGCCGCCAGGCGCCCCACCGTGATGAGCGGGGCGGTGAGCGGGAAGAACGACAGGCCGGTGGCGAGGGAGCCGGTGGGCTCCGAGGCCAGGTGCGGCCAGAGCAAAAGCGGGAGCACCAAGATGATCATCACCGGCGCGAGCAGGCTCTGGGTGTCGCGCAGCTCGTTGCAGGCGGCGCCGATGCCGAGGAAGATCGAGCCGTACATGGCGGCGGCGAGCAGCTCGAAGACCAAGAACCACGCGATCAGCTCGAAAGAGACGAGCTGGGCGGCGACGAAGGCGGCCGCGGCCGCGAGCCCCCCGAGCACGTAGACGCCGATCATGGTGAAGGCCACCGCCAGGTTCCCGAGGAGCTTGCCCCACATGAGCTCGGTCTCCCGGACCGATCCGAGCAGCACCTCGGCGATGCGCAGCTGCTTCTCTTCGATGACGCTCTGCAGCATGGGCTGGGCCGCTATCATGATGGACAGAAACATCAGCATGAGCGCGGCCAGGGGCAGCATCGACGTGACCACGCTGCTGACGGTCCCGGGCACGACGGTGGCGCCTCGTTCATCTCGGGTGGGCAGGCTCGCGGCCCGAAGCTCCACCTGCGCGCTCGCCCACGCCCTGGCCTCGGGATCGAGCCCCAGCGCTTCGAGCCTCGCCTCGCGCACCACCTGCTTGACCGCGTCGCGCAGCACCCCCAGGTCCTTGCTGAAGGCCACGTTCTGGGAAAAAAATGAGGCCTTTGCCTGCGCGTCTTTGTCCAAGAGCCCACTTTCGAGCACCAAGACGGACGAAAACCGCCCCGCGCGCACCTGGTCTGCGGCGCGAGCGAGCGCTTCGTCGTCCGGGGCTTTTTGCCCCTCGAGCACGAGCTCGATTTTTCCGAGGCCGGCAAAACGGGCATCGAGGACCGTCTGTGACAGCCTTGGGAAGAGCGCCCCGGTGCCGTCGAAGACCGCCACCTGGCGATCGGTCGTGGCGCCCCGGTGCTCCATGGCGAGCTGCAGCGCCACCATGCCCACCATGAGA
>JAABTR010000148.1 GCA_011389755.1 Deltaproteobacteria bacterium
ACGACGAACGCCTTGGTGCGCACCATGGCGGCGTACTCCCGGCGGAATATCACGAGGGTTTTTTTCATCGCGGCTCCTGCGGGTCGAAACCGGCCAGCTCGAAGAAGATGTCCCGCAGGCTCGGGGTCGCGGCCGCGAAGTGGCTCACCGGACCGGCCGCGCACAGCCTCTGAAGGAGCTCGTGGCCGGGAACCCCGGGCCGCGCTTCGATAAACCGGCGGCCCTCGGCCACTGCGACGTGAGCGACCCCTTCTATTTTTTTAAGCGCCTCGTCGGGCAAAGGCGTCTCCACGATGAAGCCGCCGCTCCCGTGTCGCTCCCGGATCTCTAGGAGGGTGCCGCTCATCACGGCGCGGCCTTTGTGTATCATGAAAACCCGGTCGCACATCCGCTCGGCCGAGGCCATGTCGTGGGTGGAGAGCAGGACCGTGCAGCCGCGCCGGGAGAGGTCTCGGATCTCGCCCTCGAGGAGCTCGGCGCCCAAGGGATCGAGGCCGCTGAGGGGCTCGTCTAGGATCGCGAGCGCGGGCTCGTGGGCGACGGCGACGAGGAACTGGAGCTTTTGCGCCATTCCCTTGGACAGCGACTCCACCTTGGCGCCCAGCCTGTCCCCCAGCCCCAATCGCTCGAGGGATCTCTTGGCGTCCGCGAGGGCAGCGGCGCGGTTTTTGAGGGCCAGGTGAAACCGCAGCACGTCCTTGACCCGCATCTTCTTGTACAGGCCCCGCTCCTCGGGCAGGTAGCCGACGGCGTCGTTGTCCGACCGGCCGCCCGTCTCGCCGAGGACCGACACGGAGCCTTGGTCCTGGGCGATGATGCGCAGGATCATGCGGAGCGTCGTGGTCTTGCCCGAGCCGTTGGGACCGATGAAGCCGAAGACGCACCCCCTGGGCACCAGCATGTCGAGGTCCGTCACGGCGGGCTTGCCGGAGAAGCTCTTGGAGACGCTCTTGAGCTCGACCGCCGGCATCGCCGTCACAGCGGCCAGTTGGCCCGTGGGGCCACGTCGAAGCCTGTCCGCTTGCCGGCGGCCAGAGCCAGGTAGCCGGCGTAGCCGATCATCGAGGCGTTATCGGTGCAGCGGGAAAAGGGCGGGACGAACAGCTCGAGGTTGAGCTCGGCGCAGACCTTCGCGGCGTGCGCGCGCAGCCCCTTGTTCGCGGCCACGCCGCCGCCGAAGACCACGCGGCTCACCTGCTTCTCCCGGGCGGCGAGGGTCACCTTGCGCACGAGGATCTCCACCACGGCGCGCTGGAAACCCCGGGCGATGGCCGATATCTCGTCCTGGTCCGGAGGGCCGCCAAGGCGCGAGACGTGCTGGGCCACCGCGGTCTTGACCCCGGAGAAGCTGAACTCGTAGGAGCGCCGCTGACGCAGGGCCTGGGGAAACTCACGGGCCGGGCCCTCGAAAGCGGCGAGGGTGTCGATGATGGGCCCGCCGGGATAGCCGAGGCCCAGGAGCTTGGCCACCTTGTCGTAGGCTTCTCCTGCGGCGTCGTCCCGAGTGGAGCCCAGGCAGGTCACGTCGTCTTCGCTTTTGACGAGATAGATCCCCGTGTGCCCGCCCGAGGCCAAGAGCGCCATGTAGGGGAACTCCGGCCGAACCACCCCCTCTTCTTCGATGCGGGCCGCAAGGAGGTGCCCCAGCAGGTGGTTGACCGCCACGAAGGGGAGGCCGCGGGCGCGAGCCAGGCTCTTGGCCGTCTGCAGCCCCACCAGCAGCGCGCCGACCAGGCCCGGGCCGGCCGTGGCGGCGATGCCGTCGATGGCGCCAAGGTCGGTCTGGGCGTCGGACAAGGCGCGCCGGATGACCGGCGCGATGTGGGCCATGTGCTGCCGGCTGGCGATCTCGGGGACTACTCCTCCGTAGGGTTTGTGAAAAGATACCTGGCTCGCGACCACGTCGCTGAGCACGCGCCCGTCATCCACCACCGAGGCGGCGGTCTCGTCGCACGATGTTTCTATTGCGAGAATCTTCATATGGTTTGCTTCGTCATTCTTTTTTTTGGGAACCGATGCGCGAAATCAACCGCAAAGGCCTCTAGGCCGAATTACTATCAATAGGAGCGGTGGGCGGCAAGTCACATCGATCTTCAAGGGATGAAAAAATTACGCAATACGAAGGTATTTTTTTGTGACGGAAGGTGATAAGAACCATCTCCGAAAAAGATGAAAGGACGCGGAAGAAACGCACATGAGTGAGCTGTCTCGGGGC
>JAABTR010000759.1 GCA_011389755.1 Deltaproteobacteria bacterium
AAAGGGCATTGTGGAAGATGCCGTGCTCATCGCAGGGGGGGACGTCGAGGTGCGGGGGGGCGTGGCTGCAAAAGAGGCGGGGATCATCAAGGCAGGGGGTGATTTTTCTGCGCGCTTTGTCCACAACGCGCGCATCGATGTCGATGGATGTGTCTATTTAAACGACGGAGCGGTCCAATCCGATGTCGTGGCGGGAGGGAACGCCTCGATGAGCCGAGGCAAGGGCCGGGTCAGCGGCGGCACCTTGACGGCAGGCCGGGATATTGACATCAACGAGGCCGGCTCTTCGCTCGGGGTCTCGACGATGTTAGCCATCGAGGTGAAGAGCGAGTCGGGCGATCATCTGGAGGAAAAACTCCTGTCATTCAAGGAAGAAAACAAAGAGATAAAAAAAAGACTGGGTGAGAGAAGTGACGAAGAGATCCTCGCACAAGCGTCGACTGAAGACACAGAAGAATTCAATGCGTTATTGCTCAAACGCAGCAACCTGACCAAACGAATTGAGAGAATCGAGCGGACGTTGGATGAGGAAAAACGACGGCAGATGCGCACTCTTTTGGGGAGGAAGGTGGTGGTGAAACAGCGCGTTCACGCAGGTGTCGTCGTCGCCATCGCCGGTCGGGAGATGAGGGTAGCCCACAGCATGGGGCCGAGTCACTTTTTGTTGGATCCAAAGACCGAACAAATAAGCTGCAAAAAGGGCGAGCCCGACAGTTCGTCCTAGCTGCGGGCACACGAGAAAAAAATCCGATCGCGCATCAGGGGGCGCCCAGGACAGCCGACCGGGGGAGTCGGATTTTCTAAAAAAAACCGCCTGCTGGTTATATGTATACTATACTGAAAAGAGTCGGTCGCGCGCGCTTGGAGGAAGCATCCATGAGCTTGATGAGGACGTTCACGATATATTTAAAAAAAGTCCCGGCACACGGCTGCGTTTTCCTGTGCTGCGTGTTTTTTTCTGCCTGTATGTTCGACTGGGAGACCAAGCCGATAGAAGGAACCGAGACAGACCAGGCGACTCAAGGGGACACTGACCCACATCGTAGTACCGAGGTCGACCAGGACAGCGAATCCGACACCGATCGGGGTACGAGTGTTGACACAGCTACAATTATTGACACGTCGAGTTCGGACACGGGAGCGCCTGGCTGCCCCACCGATTTGGAATATTTGACGACCCCCGTATTTACAGACGAGGCCAAAAGCACGAATGAAGGAGGTGTCGAATTCCTGGACGCATGTCCCGACAAAGAGGTCATTATCGGGTTTAAGGGCTTTGTCTACATCGCTGACGCCGTTTCTTCAAGTGGTGTTATTGGAACAATACAAACTGTCTGTGGTTTGCCTTCTGTACATTCCGAAGGCGACGGATGTGCTGTTCGTATAGGCGCCGGCGCGACGTTGCCGGTGCGCGGCGACCGTGGAGACATCGAATGGACGCGCATGTGTCCTCAAAACGAGATAGTCGTGGGTTTTCGGGCCCAAACGGGCGCGGACATCGACAGAATAACGTTTTTCTGCGCGCCGCTCGTCATCACCCGTGAGGGAGGTGAGTATCGCATAGGCCGCGGCACGAATGTCGAGCTCGAAAAAGCCGGCGGTGAAGGTGGCGGTTTCCATGTGGAAACGCAGTGCCTCGGCGATACGGTTGCGACGCGTGCCGTCATCCGCGCCCAGACTCATTTTCCTGTGCGAGCAATCAGCTTGGGGTGCCAAGAGCCGTCGCTTTTGTATTGAACTCAGGCGACGTAAAAGGCCGGGAAAGTCGCGCTCCAAAGGAGAAGAGGAGATGAAAATCGAAAAGAAAACACTCATCGGCTCCATCATCGCCGCCGGCTTGCTCCTCGCCGGGCTCGGAGTCTACGCCGGCTATGACGATCCTCAAGGCGCGGACTTCACGCCGATGACCATCCCGTATCAAGGTGTGCTCGAGAGAGATGGCGGGCTCGTAAACGGCACGGTGCACTTCCGGCTCTCTTTATGGAACGCTGCGGCCGAAGGGACACGGATCTGGGGTCCCGAAGAGCACGAAGACGTCACTGTCCAAGACGGCCGCTTTTCGTTGATCATCGGAGAGACCGCTGCGCTGTCCCACAGTCACATGGAGAACAAACCTGTTTTTCTTCAGATCGAGCCCCAGATCGTCGGGCTGGACGCAGACTACGAGACCCTGGCGCACCGGCAGCAGCTGCACGCCTCGCCGTACGCCATCCGCGCCTATCGGGCGATGTACGCCGAGACCGCCGCCGTCGTGGACAGCCTCGAAGATCACAACATCTACACAAACGGTTCCAATGTGGGAATTGGGAGCGCTCCAAGCGCGAGCGCGAGCCTTCGAGTCGGGGGCAGCGGCGGAGCCAACGTGGAGCTCGAGGTCAACGGGCGCATTAAGAGCGAGGGAGGAAGCGGCGGGATCTGGGTCGCAGATGATCAATTCATCGGCGCGACCTCGGGCGGCCCGGGGCTCTGGAAAAACGGATGGCGCTTTTATGTCGACTCCGCGGGGAACTCGAACGTAAGCGGCGATCTGAACGTCTCTGGAAAGGTCAAGGGTAAAAACCTGGACTTGGACTGCGAGCGCAAGGAAGTGGAGCTGCCTTCGGGAGACGATGTTCAAAGATATTTAACGTGTAGCTCAGGGTACCTTATGACCGGGTGCGGCTGCATGAGTCACTACCGCGCTTGCGACGGCACGATACTCACGTCTGCGACGCGGTGCCTCATTCAAAACGGAGGGGACAGAGCCGCGTGGGGTTGGGCGATCTGTTGCCGCGTCAACTGATGAGGGATTTTTTCTCGATGGGCTGGATTTTTGGAGTTTAATTACACTGTACGACTGATCGTGTTTGTTGCTATGCGAACCAGCGTCCTGTCGGTCGAAAGGAATTGTGCATGACATACCGTCGTCTCGCGCTTATGGCGGCCGGCTTTTTTGGGATGAGCGCCTGCATGACCGAGTTTTCTGCGAACCCGGAGCAGGGCACGCAGACCCAAGATGGGGGCAGCGACGAGACGAGCAGCCCGGATGGGAGCGCAGATAGCGAGCAGGACAGCGACGAGACGAGCACCTGGGACGGGAGCACGGACAGCGACGAGTGCCCAAACGACCCGGACAAGACAGAGCCTGGGGAATGCGGCTGTGGGAAGCCGGACGTCGATGGCGATGGTGATGGAGCTTTGGACTGCCTCGACAGTTGCCCAAACGACCCGGACAAGACAGAGCCCGGTGTGTGCGGTTGCGGGAACCCAGACGTCGATGGCGATGGTGATGGAGCTTTGG
>JAABTR010000760.1 GCA_011389755.1 Deltaproteobacteria bacterium
GACGCGGTGGTCGATTCGAGTCAGGACTCCGATACCTTCGGTGAGACCGACTCGGCCCCGGACAGCGATTCGTCCCGCGACTCCGACACGGACGACGACTCAGGCACCGAGGAGGCGCCGCCTCAGTGCCCGGCAAAGCAGCAGCTGCCCGAAATAAAGGGGTGTGACGGGCTCTTGCTGACCGATCCGTCTTCGGTCGAAGCACAGTCCGAAGGCATCGCGAGCGCGACGGGTCCGGCAGGGGCGAACGCCATCCGCGTCGATGACGATCAATTCATCGACGTCAAAGACGAAGGGTGCCTGCAGCTCGGCAAGGACGGGGCGGATTTCAGCGTGTCGATGTGGTTGTGGGCTAAGGGCGACTCGCAGATCATCGGAACGACGAGCCAGTACAGTCGCAAGCAGGGGTTCGTGTTGATCACCCGCTCCCGCGACGACGGCGAGCTGTACTTGGAGGTCGCCTCTGCCCCGCAAGACGGTGGGATGAGCAGCGTTAAGTCGGTTGACTTCAACGCTGGGCAGTGGGCGCATGTGGTCTTGCGATATGACAACAACGGCAGTGGTTCGACCTTTTCGATCGACGTCGACCTGGAGAACCGAAACGGCCAGGCCGCGCCGGATGTCTATAATGACAAGCTGCGCGTCGGTGATGAAGGCTACGGTTCCATCGCGCCCTTTGAGATAAGCGAGCTGCGCAGCTGGGGTCGCCTGCTCGAGGACAGCGAGGTCAAGGCCCTTTTCCTCGACAAAGTGGACGCGACAGACCTGAAAAGAGAAGAGCTCGTGAGCGCGGTCGAGCGCCTGGGAGGGCATCTCGAAAAAACGAAGCCCCTCAGCGCGGCCGAGCTCGGGGCAGAGGCGGCGCGTTTCGCCGATAACGCCGTGTTGCTCGATTCGGATGCGTCTTTAATGGCGAGAGTCCTCGATCTGGTGGCGACCTATGAGTCGACTTACGGTCCCCTGTTTATGACCGAGGCGACGAAGAAGGGTATCTCCCGCGCAGGGGAAGAGGGGGACGGGTTGGAGCTCGAGCGCGGGATGTTTGCCGTTCAGCAGGCGATAATCGACGAGGTCTACAACGCGCAGAACGTCGAGGGCTGTCGCGAGCTCCTGGGCGGGAGACGGTTTGTGACCGCAGACTATTTTCCCGGCGCGGCAGCCGCGCCCGAGGATCCCTCCAAATCTCATGAGGTCGTCATCGATGCGACTTTGCCGGCGTTTTGGGGCCGCCCCGTCGCCTTTGCGGCGGATCCGGTGCGCAGACCCACCGGAGTCTACCTGAGCCCGGGCAGCGTCGGACGCGTGACCGTGCCCGAGGGCATGGTCGACGCGGGCTACAGCGTCTTGGTGGGAGCGCACACCGCGGATCACAGCACCAAAAGCACCATGAAGCGGCTCGATCGCGTCAGCACGACGTTCCCGATCACTGGAAAGACCACATATATCGCGAACCCGCTGGGTGGAGGCGTCTACATCGTCGTGCCGTACCTGGCCGATTTGGGACAGGTGACGGTGTCTATAAGCGGGGTGATCGAAGCGCCGCTTTTCTCACTCAAGAGCGTCGATACGACGACCGCGCAGGAGTGGAAGGAGCGCCGCACCGCGCCGGGGCCTTGGGCCGATTTCGAGACGGAGAAGTTCATGATGCAGGTGCCCACGAGCTGGATTTACGCGTTCGAGGATCCGGCGACTCTATTAAAGGATTGGGACACCGCGATGGACGGGGTCTCCGAGCTGCTCGGTTATCCAACAAACAAGCGCAACCGCACGGTCTTGTACCAGCAGGTGGATGTGCAGATAAGACACGGCGTCTTTGGGATCGGCTACCCGCAGATCAACAACACGTACGACCCCTACGCCGAGGAAGACGGCAATAAACAGCACTGGCTGCTCACAGACCCCACCGGCTTTGAGGTGGACTACCACGAGCTCGGCCACGCGCAGCTCTTCTCTAAGTTTCGGGGCGAGACCGAGGCGCTCGTCAATTTTCCCCATGCGTATGTGCGCAACACGAAGTTCGGCGTGGACTTCGACACGGCCTTTCGAGAGTCGTTTGGGCCGACCTATGGGGACCTCGGCTACACCCCGGACGACGCCGCGATCCACTGGATGGTCACCGAGAACTTTCGAGGCGGCCGGGAGATGGATCATTCGGGCACCACCAAGGACGAGTTCCGCTACCAGCACAGGGGTTACGCCAAGTACGCCGATATTTACCGCCTCTTCGGCTGGGACGCGCTGCGCGACTTCTATCATCAGGAGAATTTGGACGACATGAACGACGCGCCGAGCGACGGTTTGGACGCCGTGGACAGCCGTATCTTAAGGTTATCCGTGGCTGCAGGGGCCGATCTGACGCCGCTCATCCACTTCTGGGGCATCCACCCGGTCGAGGCCGAGGTCCTGAAGCAGAAGATGGCCGAGTTGGGGCTCGGCCCGTCCCAGGCCGTGCGCGATCAGATCGCGCGGTACAAGACCATCGCGCCGAAAAACAACGCCGAGTTCAACGAGCACTTCGAGCGAGTGTATCCCGGACGCCCCACCGGTGGAAATCCCGACTACGGTCCGGGGTGGTACAATGTCTGGCGAGATGTCTTCGATGAGAGCCATGGAGCGCAGATTCAAGCAGCCATCCAGAGCGTGCTCGACACGTACTATCCATAAAAGAGGATTTTTTTAAAAAAATCGGCCACGGCCACGGCGTATGAGGCGGTGGTCTAAAACCCCGGCGCCGGCCCCCGTCCACGCCCGTAGCCAGGGCGGTCGCCCGGCCCCCGGCCGCGACCCCAGTATCCTCTGCCCGATTTTTGGTACTGGGCTTTGATGACGTCGAGCTTCTTTTTTTGCTCCGGAGTCAAAATGTCCCGTATGTCGATGAGCAGCTTCAGGTGGTTCTTCTTGACGGCGTTTTCATGCTTGAGGACCTTCTCAAGCTGGGTCTCGACCTTTTTCTTCGGGGCGCCGGCCTTGACGAGATCGACGAGCTTTTGGCCCTCACGGTCCAGGTCCCATCCGATTTTTTCCATCTCGACGCGCGCGTCGGTGGACAGCTTGCGCAGCTTCGCGGTTTGCTTGTCGGTCAGGTTCAGGTCGGTCACGTGCCTTCGGACGAGCCCCAGGGGATAAAGCTCGTACTTAAGCTCGCTTTGCACCGAGCCACGCAGCCCCATGCCCATCATGCCGTCATCGAGATCCGGCCCCGGGCCGCCCCGGCCCCCGCCGCGCCCCGGTTTCCCTTGGGCCGAGGCGGAGAGCCCGGC
>JAABTR010000761.1 GCA_011389755.1 Deltaproteobacteria bacterium
CCCGCCGCCTCCCCGTCATCCACCCCGCGGCGGCCGGTGCCGTCCGTGCCGTCCAGCTCCAGGGCGTCGAACCCCCACAGGCTCGAACCTCGGACCTCGTACCCCACGTACGAACTGAGCTCCACCGACACCGGCAGCCTCAGACGCATCAAAGCCCCGTCGAAAGCGTAAAATCCCAGGCTGTCGACGCGGATTTGGCGTCCGGCCGAGACGTCCAGGGTGTCTCTCAAAAATCCAACCGCGTCGATCTTGGCGGTGAGCGCCTGGGCTCCCAGGGGCTCGAGGCCGGGCACGGACGCGTCCTCGGCCGAGCCGATCGCAAGATCGGTGTCGAGGCGCAACGCCAGCTCCGCCGAGACCCTGGGGCCGTCGTAGTAGGGATCGTCGGAGCCGGGCAGCACGTTCCAGACACTCAGTCGCAGATCTTCGACGACGCGGCGCCTGTGCAGCCTCCGGCCGTCGCGCAGGGGCACCGAGTAGCCTTGCGCCGACAAAGACGAGGTCACGTAGACGTCAGAGGCCAACGCACTGCGCTGCTTGACCGTCAGGATCGACAGCAACGAGACCAGCAGGATCGCTCGTGTCAACTCGCATCGCAAATCGAACACCGCCGTCGCTTCCGAGCTCCTTGGCGAGCTTTTCCCGCTCGTCTCATCGTTTCGACATCCTCACTCGTTCGAGTTCCGGGTTCGATGCTGCCCCCTTTGAGCGCGGCTTGTCAATTCTAAGCACCTCGCCTCAGAATAATCCGGAATAATCGGGAACAGTTGTCTCTTACTCGATAATGTTGCATGACTGCAAACGGGACCCACATCAACGTCGACCAAAGGGACCGCAAAGCGACACCGGCTTTAAAAAGTCTACCCCATGAAGGATACAAGACACCTCCCGACAAAAAAAACGAGGCCGCGACGAGCCGCCGAGGCGACCATTTTACTGGCGTTCGCCGCGGCGATCACCTCCGGCTGCGGGCAAAAACCCCCGGTGAAACAAAACGATCAGCTCGCCACCGCCCTAGCCTTGTCCGCGTACGCGCCCAAGGATCGCCACCTTGTCTTGTGGTCCCACGACGGCGCGGGGAGGCCGGCGTCTCACTGGGTCGTCGGGAACGACGACAGCCTGCGGGTCGTCGCCTCCCGAGCGCAGCTCCTCATACCGTGGAACGACCGCCTGTGGCTCTACGAGGTGAGCGAGGTGCCGGTGGAGCTCTGCGACTGCGCCGTGGAGCCTTCTGGGGGCACCTCGGTGGAGTCTGACGAAGGCCTGTGCGAGTCCCTGAGCACCGTCTTCGTCTCGACCGGCCGGCTGCGGGACCTCATCACGGACGAGGTCGTCCCCATCGACGCCCCAATCACCGACGCTTCCCAGCCTCCGACCGAGCTCCGTTTCACTTCCAGCCCCACGTCCAGCATCGGGCGCTACCTCATCGTGGACCACCGAACAGAGACCCGATACTGCCAAAAAAAACCCAGCGTTAAATTTCAAGGATTTGTCGTAATCGACCTCGAGACGGGTAAAAGGACCGAGCTTTTTTTGGAAGAGGAGCTCGAGGAGCTCGAAAAAAACGAGGGGGAGGCGGCACTGGCGCTCGTCCGAGAGGGTCACGTGGCGCTCGCCTCCGATACGCTGACGCTGGAGCTGACGGCTGTCGCGCCTCGTGTCACCAGCAACGGCCTGTTGAATCTCGCCTATGAATTCAGCGCTCAAACGACCCCCGTCGACCAGGGTGAAAACTGGCAGGTGTTCACCCATTCGGTGTGGGTCCCCGCGCAAAAAATCCCAGAAAAACTCAATGAGTTCGTGATCATCCCTCCCCTTGTCAGCATCTTCGTCACAATGTTCCCCCAGGTTGACGTGCGCGGTTTCTTTGAGGTCTCGAGCGACCCGGAGCTCTCGGCGCTCCTGCTCAGCCGCTTCGCCGGCGTCGAGCCGTAAGGCGCCCCGCCAAAAAAAGTCGCGCCTTGCGATTGGTTTTTTTGGGGCCCGAACCCGTCGTCATCGGTGAAAACCGACTTAGCTTATCGAACATCATCCCCGTCGAAACGTAAGTGGAAAAGGAGAACTGTCATGAAACGGTACTTCGCCTTGGTTGCGTCGGTGCTCGCCGTCGTCGCGTGTTCGTCCGGTACGAACGGAGACAACATCAACGTTGAGACCAACACAAACCAGCGACCCGGAAACGAAACCGACCCGGGCACCGAGACCGGGACCCACTCCACGGACGACTCCGATTCGAGCTCTTCCGACACCGATACGGAGACTGGGAGCGCCTGCGAAGACGAGGAGTGCGTGTGGCCTCCGCCCGACTCCTGCGAAGACGACGTCACCCTGCGCGTGTACGCCGAGCTTGGCACCTGCGAAAATGGCGTGTGCGCGTATTCGCACGAGGAGATCACCTGCGGCTATGGCTGCGACAAAGGCGCCTGTAACGAATGCGATGAAACAAGCGGCTGCGATGGGGGGGACTACTGCGAGGGCGGCACCTGCGTCCCCTGCATCGTCGACGAGCAGTGCGGCCAGAGCTGCGCCGACTGCACCGCCGAAGGACAGGTCTGCGATCGCGAAGGCACCGGTTGTGTGGACGACGCCTCCTGCCCTGACGGCTTCGCCGGGACAGACTGCGAGGCCTGCGTCCGCTTCGTGGATGTCGCAGCCCCGGGGGGCGGGAACGGCCTCACCTGGGACGAGGCGCTGGGCGACGTCCAGTCGGGGATAGGCGCGGCCGCCGCCGCGGTCGAAGCAGACGACGCCATCGACGTGTGTGAGGTCTGGGTCGCCAAAGGCACCTATGAGATCTGGGGTTCGGTCACCGGGAGCCAAAATCCCAGACACGATACGATCCTCCTAAAACCCCATGTGGCTGTGTACGGCGGGTTCAGCGGCATGGGCAACGAAGCGGTGCGCCACCACAAAGATCCCGATTTGTATCCCACGATCTTGTGGGGCTACGAATCCACCTCGAGCCAAAACCGCGTCTACCACGTGGTGACGGCAAGAGACATCGAGCCCGACGATGACGTTGTCCTCGACGGCTTCGTCATCACGGGCGGGCTCGCCAACGGCCCCTTGCCCGAAGAGGAGCCCCTCGGGGAAGGCGAGGTGCTGCGTCACGTAGGAGGAGGCGTCGTCAACATCAGCGCGTCGTACCTCATCGAAGGCTGCCGCTTCGTGGACAACGCGGCGAGGGGCGCCGGAGCGCTCGCCAACCACGAAGGCAGCGCGCCCATCGTCAGAGGGTGCCTGT
>JAABTR010000762.1 GCA_011389755.1 Deltaproteobacteria bacterium
GTGTCAAGGGCGCGGCCGGGTTCTTTGGGCTCGATAACATCGGAGCGCTCAGTCACGCCATGGAGAGCGTCTTGATGAAGGTTCGAGAGGGTCTCCTCAAACCGACGTCTGAAATGGTGAACGTGCTCCTTGAGGGAAATGATCGATTGCGGGCGCTCGTGGATGACGCGTCTGGAAGCAACGATGTGGACGTGGCGCAGGTGGTCGCGTCTGTGCTCACCTTCCTAGAAGAACCCGCGCCGGACACAATAGTGACCCGTGACACGGCGGGGGCGTCCGAGGGCGTGGAGGAGTCGAGCCTCAAGGGCTGGGATACCGTCTTTGAGGGTCAACTCGGGCTCGACGAGGACCTTTATCTCCTCCTTCGAAAAAACGGCAAGCGGCTGTACCGACTGGAACTGAACGCCGCCGAGCTGGTCGGGCAGGGGCGGTCTGTCGAAGATGCGATCGGCATCATAAGCAGCGTGGGCACTGTCTTGCACTGCTCCTTGCCCGAATCCGAGGTGGGCCGAGCCGCGGATGCGGTGGTCCATGCGGCTTCCGTCCTCAGTCCTGAGCTCGCGCCTGAGGGTTTCGAGCTCGAGCAGACCCGGATTCACGAGATAGAGGTGCCTTCTGGCCGAGACATCCCGGCCATACCAGAAGCCGCGCTCGAAGATGACCAAACTGCTGCCCGAGAGCCTCATTCGACCGCCGGGGCGCCGCCGGCACGGGCTGAAGAGCGACCGGCTCCGGTGGCCCCGACAGGGAAAAGCCCCACGGGCTCCGACTTAGCCAGAACCGCCGCTCAAGTGGACGAGACGGTTCGCGTCAAGACGAGCGTTTTAAACGCGCTGATGGAGATGGCCGGCGAGATGGTCCTGAGCCGCAACCGCTTGGTTCGCGTCTTGGAGCGACATGTCGATTCCATAGAAGGACTCGGGCCGATTCTCGGACAGGTCAGCGGCATCACCACCGAGATCCAAGAGCAGATCATGAGGACCCGGCTGCAGCCCATCGGGACGCTGTTCGGGCGGTTCCGCCGGGTGGTCAGGGATGTCTCCACCAAGCTGGGCAAGAACGTGGAGCTCATCACACAGGGCGAGGACGTGGAGCTCGACAAAACGATCATCGAGGGCTTGAGCGATCCGCTCACCCACATCATCCGCAATTGCCTGGACCACGGACTCGAGATGCCCGAAGACCGGGAGATCATCGGCAAGCCGCCCAAGGGCACGGTCAGAATCACGGCGTATCATGAAGGGGGCATGGTCAACATCGACGTGGACGACGATGGGCGCGGGATCGATTCGGACAAGCTCCTTCAAAAGGCCGCTGAAAAGGGGCTGATATCCGATGACCACGCGGGCCGCCTCACGGAGCGGGAAGCGATCAATCTGGTCTTCTTGCCCGGTTTTTCAACCGCGACCGAGGTGACCGATGTGTCGGGACGCGGGGTGGGCATGGACGTCGTCAAGACGAACATCGAGAAGCTGGGTGGGACCGTGGACCTCTCATCCGAGCTTGGAAGAGGGACTCGGATCGCCCTCAAACTGCCCCTCACCCTCGCGATCGTCTCTTCGCTCATCGTCGAGGTCGAAAAAAGAAGGTTCGCGCTACCCCAGGTGGGGCTGGAGGAAGCCATTCGCCTGCACAGCGCCAAGGACGGTCAGAGCATCGAGAAGATACGCACCGCGAACGTCTTGCGACACAGGGGTAAGCTTCTGCCCATCGTGTCATTGTCCGAGGTGCTGGGGCTGGAGCGCACCTTCATCGATCCCGAGTCCATGGACCGACGGACAGATCGCCGGCAGCGTCTGGCCGAGAGACGTTCGCGCAGCGAAGACGATATCGGAGGCGATCGCAGGATCCGCAGCGATCGCAGGACGTCACTTGCGAATGTCCAGCGCATCTTGGTTTTGCGAAGTGGGCGCAATCGATTCGGTTTGCTCGTCGATCGCATCGTCGACAACGAAGAGATCGTGGTCAAGCCGATGTCGCGCTTCGTGCGAAGTACGCCGTGCTTTTCGGGAAACACGATCTTGGGTGACGGGACCATCGCCATGATTCTCGACACCGTGGGGATCGCCGCGAAATCCAACCTGCGCTTCGACGAGCTCGCCGAGGAGGAGCTTATGGAGTCCCGTCGCTCCCGCAGGGGCGGGGCCGGTGAGCACCTGCAGCTGCTCCTTTTTGACAACGGGACCCAGGAGAGCTTTGCGCTGCCCTTGGCCCAGGTGGCGCGGATCGAAAAGATCTCCTCGAGAGACATCAAGAAAGTGGGGCGCGGAGAATATCTCAACTATCGAAATTCATCCCTGCCCCTGGTCAGGCTCCACGACCATCTCCCGATTCAGATGCCCACGGAGGAACCGGAGACCCTCTACGTGCTCATCCCGAAGACGGCCAAGAGGCCCTTGGGGATTATCACCACGAGTGTTTTTGACGCCATGGACTTGAAACAAGAGATAGACACCGAGACCATAAGCGCCGCGGGTATTATCGGGTCCAACATCGTGGATGGCCGCATCGTTTTGCTTTTGGATATCTTCTCTTTGTTTTCTCTGGCCGACTCTCAGCAAGCGCAGCGGACCTTGCCCGGCGAGGTCTCGGTCTTGCTGGCCGAGGGGTCCGAAATCTATCAGACCATCTTGAGCCACTATCTAAAAAACGCGGGCGCGCGAGTGACCGTGGTCTCGAGCGGGGACGACGCTCTGAGGAAGCTCATAGAGTTTTCGTTTGACGTGGTGATAGGAGACCTGGAATTGCCGCTACTCGACGGCACGCAGCTCATCGAGAAGCTCAGAGGCGACAGCTCTTTTAGAAAGGTCCCCGCGATAGGGCTCGACTCGGGATTGGCCGATACGAGCGCTCGGGCGCCCGACAGGGGCCTGGACGCGGTCGTGCCAAAGCTCGATTGGCCCGCGATTTTTGAAGCGATCGTGCGGATTCGCGGGTTGGCCACGGAGGTGGCGTGATGTCTCAAAAAAAGTATGCCACCTTCTATCTGGAAGACTCGCTTTACGGAACCGACATCCTGCAAGTCGGCGAGGTGTTACAAAAGTACGATTATTCGCCGGTACCTCAGGCCCACCCAAACGTCCAGGGCCTTATGAATCTGCGAGGACAGATCATCACCGTCGTCGACTTAGGGAGCGTTCTGGGACATAAGGAGCGCGCTGGCGCCTATCGGGAGACCTGTATCATACTCAAGACCGACTCCGAGCTCTTTGCCGAGGCGCTGGCAGCCGGAGGTT
>JAABTR010000763.1 GCA_011389755.1 Deltaproteobacteria bacterium
GGCCGTGATCGCGCATCCGACCAGGGCGCCGCTGAGCAAGAGCTTCCAGCTCCACGCGGGGGATCGCACGGGCTCCTCGGAGATGCTCTCGAAGGGGGTGCCCTTTTCCGGGATTGGGCGCGGAGCATCTTGTCCCTGCGCGAGGGAAAACTCGGAGCTGCCGGTGCCGACCTCGCAGGCGTGCTGCGGGGGCGCCGATTCCAAACAGGCCGAGCGGCGATAGGCGCGTATCTTTTGACGCTGCTCCTCGCGTTCGTCCTCGAAGAGCCACTCCATCAACTCCGACAACACGGTGGGACCCACGTTGGCTTGACGTTCGCGCACAAACGCCTCGAGATCTTCTGCCATCTCTTT
>JAABTR010000764.1 GCA_011389755.1 Deltaproteobacteria bacterium
TCCGTTCGAGCTCGACCGGGATGTGGGGGGCGGCTTCTCGAGGCAAGCTCAGCTTGCGGCTGAGCAGCTTTTCGATGCGTTCGCCCTCGGTCTTGCCTGGGTAGGGGTGCATGCCGGTGCAGGTGGAATAGAGCAACACTCCCAGGGCGAAGATGTCCGCTCTCCTATCGAGACTCTCCCCGCAGACGTACTCGGGGGACATGTACCCGATCTTGCCCTTGGCCGCGCCCGCGCGCGTGTGGGTCAGGCGCCCGTGGGCCCAGGCGACGCCGAAATCGATGAGCTTGACGTCGCCTTTGTAGGAGATCAGGATGTTGCGGGGGGTGATGTCCCGGTGAACGAGGCCTAGAAGTTCGCCGTCCGCGTCGGTGGCTTCGTGGGCGTCGTGGAGCCCCCGGCACACCTTGGACAAAAGATCGGCGTAGATTTCCGGTTCGATGACGATTTTGTCTTTTTTGGTCTTCTGGGTGAGGCGGAAGAGGCTCTGGCCTTCGATGAGCTCCATCGCCATGTAGTAATGGCCTTGGTCTTCGCCGACCTCGAAGATTTCACCCACGTTGGGATGCCGGATGCCCGCCGCGATCCGGGCCTCATCGAAAAACATGCTCACGAAAGACTCGTCGGTGGCCAGGTGTGGGTAGATGATCTTGACGGCGCAGAGCTTCTCGAAGCCGGCTATGCCCCCGAGGCGCGCCGCGTAGACCGCCGCCATGCCCCCCATGTCGATCGGGAACATGAGCTCGTAGCGTCCGATTTTCCCGCGCTCGAAGGGGATCGTCGGCTTGCTCGACCTGCTCGGTCCGGTTTGTCCTTGGCTTTGACCCGTGTTTGTCATCGATGCCAGCTAACTTCGGCCCCAGTGTGCGTTGAGGGCCTATGTGTAATTATATAGTGAAAATGTAACAGCGCATTGATTGATTTCAGAATTTTATCGTGGTTAGATGTTTTTGCTGCGCTCGCGGGACCGCCTTTACGGCTCCCCCCCGAATGGGGCATTATGAATATCGTCCCGAAGTGGGCACATCGGTCGGAAACGAGGTCGCTAGAGATGAAACTTACTAAAGCGGTGTGTGTGTGGGCGGTTACGGCCCTGGTTTGGAGCTGTTTTGCTCCGCTGAAGGTCATGGCTGATTCGGGGTCGGATTCTTCTGCGCGGTGGCCCGAGACGCTCGATGTCATGGTGGGAGACAGGCCTGTCCGGCTCCTTCGGAGAAAAGACGTCCCCATTGAGCCCAACCTCAAACCCGTTGTGGTGGGCGGGCACAAAATCGTTCCTCTCGCGGACGGCGTGCTCGAGGGCAGGACCTGGCCGATGTTCCCGAAGAGGCTGTTTATCGTCACTACAAATGAGATCGCCCGCCAGAGTCGGAGTCTGGAGAGGTACCTGCGCTGGCGCAGGTCCGGCGGCTGGGAGGTGGTTTTGGCCACTGAGCAGCAGTGGGATGTCTCGGTTCCCGATGACGGAGACGATCGCGCGGCGAGGATTCGGGGGTGGCTCGCCGAGCAGTACCTAAGCAGCGGCCCGGGTTATCTGTTGCTCATTGGGCACCCTCTGGCAAAGGACGGTATCCCCATGCGCATCACCCAGCCCTTGCCCGACGAGCTGCGGGAAGGGCCGTCGGGAGATACGGTCTCCGATGTCCCCACGGACTACTACTACGCGGACCTGCTCTCGGACTGGGATTGTGACGGGGACAAGGTCTTCGGTAGATTTCCGTTCGACGTGGGGCCGGGGTGCATGGACATGGGTCCGGAGCTGCTCGTCGGCCGCATTCCGGTCTACCTGGACGTCGAGGAGGCGGACCGCGTCCTCGATGTTACGCTGGACTACGAGCTCTCCGGGGACAAGAGCTACCGCACCGGCGCCCTGTTCGCCGGAGCGTTCGGCGGTTTTGCCGGTCAGTCGGCCGTGGGCGGGGGCAACTACATGACCACCTGGGATTTGGCGGATTTTTTGGCATACACCGCCCAGGACCTCGCTGGGGACGGCCTGGCCGAGATCACCCGGCTTTTTGAAGACGAAGGCTTGATGAAGAGCAGCTTTGAGTACGACCTCCCCTTGAGGCGTGATGTGCTCCTGGAAGAGTGGAGCTCGGGATACGGCACCTTGGCCTGGGGCGGGCATGGGCTGGCCCAGGGATCGTACCGGGCCGTCTGGGAAAGTGACCGAAACGGGAACGGCCGGGTCGATGACACGGAGGTGGGCACGCCGCGGTTCATAGGAGCGAGCGACGCCGCTGCGGTCGCAGGCGCTCCGAGCGCCATCGTTTTTATGATGTCCTGCCTCAACGGTCGTCCCGAGGATCGCAAGAACCTTGCGGCCTCTTTTTTGGGCAGCGGCGCCGTGGCCACCGTCGCCGCGACGCGGTCGGCCGTCGGGTTCAACGACGATCGGGCTTGGGTCCCGAGGCCGCGCTTGGCAGACGCGACGAACGCCTCCTACTACTTCGTCTCCCAAGTCAGGCGGGGCCGAAGGGTTGGCGACGCGCTCGCGTTTACGAAGTGGGCGCTGCCCGGCGACGGTTGGAGGATGTACGGAGGCTCCAACCTGAACGAGGGATACACGTGGCTGACCCGCATGGAGTTCAACCTCTTTGGCGACCCGACTGTGTCCCTGGAGCTTTGCGATAGCGACGCGGACTGCGACGACGGTCTGCCGTGCACGGGAGAGGAGACCTGCCGGGAAGGCGTGTGCGTCCACACCGAGCCGGTCATCTGTCAAGATGCTGGGCCGTGCGCGAAATCGTGGTGCGATAACGACACTGGCGCGTGCCGTGTCGTCAACCTCAATGACGGGACCGCGTGCGATGACGGAAATTTTTGCACCGAGCCGGACGTCTGTCGGGCCGGCGTCTGTGAGTCGGGGCCGCC
>JAABTR010000765.1 GCA_011389755.1 Deltaproteobacteria bacterium
GGGAACGGATGTATGAAGAACGCGTTCGGGGTTCCCTCGTCGACAAACCAGTGATTGTAGGTCAAATCGAAGAAGCCCCAAAACTGCAAGAAGTCGGACGGGGAGGTCTCGGCGACCTCTTTTTCGAGCACGGCCATGTCCCTTTGGAAAACCACATCGTCGAGACGATCGTTCGCCTCCTCGAGCTCGGCCTTGTCCGCCTTGGTCGCATCCATTTCGGCCAGCCGCTCCTCGAGCTGTTTGACCCTGTCCTTGAGCTCACCCGGCGTTTGGGCAGGCTCCTCGGCGGGCGGGACCGCCTCCTCCTGCGCATGGAGCGGCTCGCCCCACAGCACCGAGAAGAGCAGCAGTATCGGGGTTATTTTTTTCATCTCATCCATCGCAGTCGCATCCGCCAATCGCGGTACCGGCCAGCGCGGCGTCGCCATCGGTCAGACACGCGCTCAGCTTGGGCAGCACTTCGCTATTTGTGCAGTCACAGCAGCTGTAACCTTCTGTACAAGCGCGTCCGTTCAGACAGTCTCTCGTGGAGCAATATGCTGTTTGAGGCGCCGGAGGAGGGATGACACAGTAATCCGCCTCGTAGCCCGCATCCGCGCACGCGTTCGGATTGTCGGCGCATGATTCTCCCAGGCCGGTGGGCGGACCCGAGGGCTCGCCGTCGGTCCCCGGTTCGGGATCCGGGTTCGTATCCGTCGTGCCGGGCGACTCGCCGGTGTCTTCGCTCTGCTTCTCCTTGACGGGATGACACGAGAGGGTGACCTCGATGAATTCATACCCGTCGGGACAGCGGTCCTCGTCTTTGATGGTACAGGCCACCGCGAACAGGCCCACAAGGACTCCTGCGATGATCGCGCGTTTTTTTTGGGGGAACCTCATGGGACCTCTCCGGTGTCGGTATCAGCTATCGTCTCTGTATCCGCGGCGGTTTCGGGGTCGGCGCCGTCATCGAGGGCGGCGAGCTGTGCGTCCACGAACTCGACCGTCGCTTCCATGACCTTGTCTCGATCCAGCTCCCTGTACAGCTCGTGCCAGTCTCCGGGGAAGACCGTCAGCGCGCACTGGCCTGCCCTACGCTCGTTGACCATGTCGCACAGCTTGTCCTGCTCGGAGTTGATGACCACCTGCTCGTCGCCGGCCTGCATGATCAAAATGTTCTCGGTGATCTTGGAGGCGTCCTCCATGACGTCCTCATTCAAGTAGAACGTGGCCGCCAGCCAGCCGTAGGTGGGATCGCCGATGAGCGCCAGGGGATCATGCGAGAATTTGTCGTACTGCTCGCAGTCGTGGGTCAAGAAGCTTTCCAGACAGGGAGGGATCGGCGGCTGGGGCCGAAAGTGCTCCTTGGTGTTCCCCTTCTCGATCTCCTGCTCCGCGATGCCCAGGACAACCTGGGGGGGAACCCCGCCGGTGCTGAAGTGGTACATCGGCGACGAAAGCGCGTACGCCACCACGCCGCCTGGGTGGAGCTCGGCGTAGCGGGTCGCCACGCCCGAGCCCATGCTGTGGGCCACGACCACCACCGGGAGGCCCATGGGGACCGCGACCTCGTCGACCATCTTCTTCATGTCGCACACGTAGTACGTGTCGTAGCTCTCGGCCCAGGTGCGCACCCCTTCGGAGCGTCCGTGGCCGTAGTGGTCGTACATGATGATGTTCCACGGCCGATCGAACATGTTGATGAGGTGGTGGTACTTGTCGGTGTACTCGGTGCGCCCGTTTAGGAATAGAATCGTCGCCTCGGCCTCGCCGTCGTACTCCCACAGGTGGTAGTCGAGCTCTCCGAAGCACCCGTCGAGCCGGTGGTAGGACCACGCGTACTCCGCCCACTGGTTCGGATCCGTGCGTTCGTTGGACGTGTCGATGTCGGTACCTGAGTCTGTCCCCGTATCGGTGGACGCGTCCTGTGTGCTCTTGTCCTTGGTCAGGCCTGTACCGAACCCATCGGGCACGTCGTAGCATCCGCTCTGAAAGGTTCCGAGAGCGAAGATGAGCGCGCCGAGGGCAATGCGATAAAAATGGTGGTGCTGTATCATTTCAATATTCCTGTAGCGGTTTTCCTGTCGTGTCAAAATTTTTTTCTCAGCCGAAGATCGCTTTTTCTCAAAACAAAAAGCGGTAGCCGAGCAGGAGATCCAAAGCGGTGGTGGAGCTGTCGCCCGTGATGAGCCCGTCGAGGTTTCCAAAGCCAAAGGCGACCTCGAGACCGACCGCACCAGGGCCGACGTGGAGCTCGGGCCCCACCACGATCACGCCGCCGAAGCGGGTCTCGTACTGACGGTTCTCCCCGAAATTTTCCCCGCTCGCGCTCCCTTTGGCCACGGTGCGCAGCATGTACAGCTTGGGGCCGAGGCCGCCGTAGAGGTTAAAAAGCCCACGGGTGTCGAAGAAGCGGTAGCGCGCCAGCACAGCGATCGACAAGAAGTCCTGGGTCAGCTCCCAATCGTAGACCTCATCCGCAAACCGGGGATCGTCCCCGGCTGAGCTCCCAGGCGGCCGCGCCCAGCCCACGTTGAGGTCGACCTCCAGCCGCTCGTTCAAGAAGGTGATGCCGGCTTCGAGCTCCAGGCTGACAAAGGGTGACAGCTCCTTGAACAGGGTGTGAAAGGTCCCGCCCACCTTCAAGGCGGCGTCGAAGCCCACCGACTTCTCAGCGGTCTGCTCCGTATCCGCCGCGGCCAAGGCGTCGACCGATCCCGCGATGCTCAACAGGGCCAAGACACAGACGAGCGCCGGCGCCGTTTTTTTCCATAGACTCATCTCTATCCTCCTCAGCGCACGTTGAGCTCGGTGGAGGCGATCGCCTCGCCTGAGGCGTCTATGCCTCCCACCAGGTAGTTGAAAGCGCCAACCCTTGTGAACCCCATGAGGGAGCGCGCCGTCTTCATCGCCACACCCGAATCGTTCCAGTTTTGGAGCGTCGATCCCGCGCTCAACTGAGCGTCGGTGACCGTCGCCGTGGCCGCGCCTCCGCCGCGGCTGCCTCCCATGGCGTACGCTGCGTTGCCGCTCAAAAATGCGGCGTAGCCGGCGTAGTTCACGGGCGCTCCGGATCCCATGGCCTGCCCGAAGGCGCCCAGCTCGCCGCCGACCGCGCCCGTGTATTTCGCGACCCGCACGGTACCCTCGGCGCTCGGGCTCGCCAAATCTCCGGACAGGCCCGGTCCCGCGTAGAGGTAGTGCTCGCAGGCACCGAGGCCGCTCGCCACCGAGTTTTGAGGGTCC
>JAABTR010000766.1 GCA_011389755.1 Deltaproteobacteria bacterium
CGGCGGACGCATCCCCGGATACTCCAAGTACGCCGAAACTCTCACTCCGACTCAGTACATCGAGCAGGTCAAAAGAAAAGAGATCGTCGATCCTGTGCTCACCTTCCAGCTCTCCAACGATTTTTATCCCAAGCGCGCCTTGGAGAACTACATCCCGCAGGACTCCAAATCCAAGAGCAACGCGGTGCTGCTCGAATGGAGCAACATCTTCTACAAGTCGCGCAAGAAGATCGTCTGGGGGCGCAAGTCCAACGTGCGGCTCGGTGTGGCCCAATGGCAGATGCGGCGGTTCGAGAGCATCGAAGACGTGATCCAGCAGGTGGAGTTCTTCGTGGACGCGGTCTCGGGCTATGGCGCGGACCTTCTGATGTTCCCCGAGCTCTTCAACGCGCCTCTTCTAGCCCAGTACAACCAGGAAGATCCCGCCGCCGCCATGCGGGCCCTGGCCGAGCACAGCGAGAGACTGCGCGACGAGATCCTGTCGCTGGCGGTGACCTACAACATCAACATCGTGGCCGGGAGCCTGCCCGAGTACAACGCGGGGCGCTTGTACAACGTGTCTTACCTGTGCCGCCGGGATGGGACCACGGACGCGCAGTACAAATTGCACGTCACACCCGACGAGGAGTCTTACTGGGGCTTTCGGGGCGGCAATGAGCTCAAGGTTTTCAACACCGACATCGGTCGCATCGGGGTGCTCATCTGCTACGATGTGGAGTTTCCAGAGCTCGCGCGAAAGCTGGCCATGGACGGGGTGCAGATCCTCCTTATCCCGTATTGGACAGACACCAAAAACGGATACCTCCGGGTGCGTCGCTGCGCCCAGGCCCGGGCCATCGAGAACGAGTGCTATGTGGCGATCACCGGGAGCGTGGGGAATCTCCCCAAAGTGGAGAACATGGACATACAGTACTCCCAGTCGGCGATCTTCACCCCGTCCGACTTCGCCTTCCCCCACGACGCCACCGCCGCCGAGGCCACTCCGAACACCGAGATGACGCTTCTGGCCGATCTGGATCTCGATCTGCTCAAGGAGCTGCGGATGCAAGGCGCCGTGCGCAACTTGGAGAGCCGCCGCAGCGATCTCTACGAGGTGAGCTGGGTGGGCAAAGCCAAAGACGGCGACCACACAGACTGAACGGTCCTTTTATCAGCGGGTCACAGGTGGCTCGTCTTCGCCGAGCAAGGGCCGCAGGTTTTCGGGAACCTTTCTCGGAAGGATGTCGAGCAGACGCTGGGTCACGATAGCGCTCGTAGCTTCATAGCCGTTTTTGTCCTTCAAAGAGATCGAGGCCCCGGCCATCATGCCGTGTCCGCCTCCTCGTCCCAAGTTCTCGACCAGTTTCTGTATCGTCTCCCCGGCCTGGGCGTCGGAGTGGGTTGTGCGCAGGGACAGCGCGATGGCCTCATCGTGGAAGCCGGTGGTCAAACACCAGGTGATCTGTTGCATGGAGATGAAAAAATCGGCCACCTCGGCCACCATCTCCGGGGCCGCAACCGCTCCGATGTGACAGATGCACGTGTTTTTGCCCAACCGCACGTTGCGCATGGCCCGCGCGATGGTTCGGTAGTAATCCCGATCCCGCTTTGGGTGACGAATTTTCCCCAAGACCGACAAGTCCACGTGGGCGAGCAGGCGGATACTGGCTTCTCGGTCCGCCTTGGTGGCGTCTCGTTCGAGTTCCTGTGTTTCGGTGGCGATGGCGTAAAAAGCGGCGGTGGCGAGCCTCGAGGTCATGGGCGCCCCGAACGCCTCATGGTACTCGAGCAGCAGCGTGGTGCAGGCGCCGAGGTCCGGGCGAATGTCGCCAAACGGCACGTCCAAATCCGCGCGACTCGGGTGATGATCGATGACGATGTGCGGCCTGAAATCAACTGGAAACGAATTGTTGCCGCTGCCTGGTTGGGTATCTACGAGGGCGTAGCACTCGTCCTTTTTCAAGAACGCGTCCCTGTGCCCCAAGGGGACCATCGGTATCTCGAGCAGCTTGACCATGTTCCGGTTCTCTGCCCGGCCGAGGTAGCCGCCGTAGATGGTGTGGGTCTCGAGGCCCAGGTGCTGGGCGATGCTTGAGAGGATCCAACCGGCGGCGATGGCATCCGGGTCGGGGTTGTCGTGCAGGAAGACCACGAGCCGCTGCATCTTCTCAAGCTCTTCTCGCAGCCGCTGAACGTCGCTTTGTTCTACCATGAAGAAAAACTCTTTCTTTTTCCAGGCGCCGTCTCTTCGCGCGCCCGGTCTCTGCTCAAGTCGGATCCGTCATTATCGAATAACCCCGCACGGCGGCGAAGGCAACCGCGAGCGATTTCGCGCAAAGCTCATGCGCGAGGACTCCATTTGTTTGGAATTCGAAATACCTTTTCGTAAAAAGGGAAGGTGGCTGGCTTTTATCCACTGCTCGGCGCGATCGCATCTGCGGCGACGTTTTGCTTTTGTCTTTCGGCGCAAAGCGACGAGGCGCGGTCCGCCGTTCGGGCGCGGGATAGAGACGGCGATGCGGGTGGAAGCATCACCGTCGAGTGGGAGCTGGGGCCGATGACAAAAGACGCGAGCGAGCTCTTCATCTGGCGCTTTGCCGCAGACAAGGGCAGACAGGGCAGATGCCTCGTGGCAAAACTTTTGCCCGGTGAGACCTCGGTCGTGGACCATGGCTCGACCGAGTGCCCCCTCGCGGACGGCGTCCCATACCTTTACGAGGTGGAGCTCATTGAACACGGCGCCGCCGTGTCCACCGCCATGTCGCTCGAGCCGGTCAGGGCGGGGCCGAACTGGTTCGACAAAGGCCGAACCGTGAACTGCGCGGCGGTGCTCGGTTTTGTTTCGGCGTTCTTGTTTTTGTTCGTTCTGGCTCGCCGTGGCCGGCGCATCGAGCTGAGGCACATCGACGGTATCGACGCGTTTCGGCCGGCCGTGGGACGCGCCGCAGAGATGGGCAGGCCGATTTTGTATGTTCCGGGGCTGCAGAGTATCGGAAACCCGGCCACCATCGCCTCGATGACGATCCTCTCGAGCGTTGCCGAGGCGGCAGCGCGGCTCAAGACACCCATCCGCGTACCCAACTACGATCCGCTCACGTGGCCTGTGGCGAAAAGCGTGGTCGAAGAGGCCTACACGCGGGCAGGGCGCCGGGAGGAGTTCGATCCCCAGTCGGTCATGTACCTATCGGCTCGCTACCTGGCCTATGCCACGGCGGTGGCGGCCATGAT
>JAABTR010000767.1 GCA_011389755.1 Deltaproteobacteria bacterium
GTTCTCGTCCTGCTCGGGGCGCTGATGTGCGCCCTGTCCTACATGATTCCCCAGCGGAGCTTGGCGCTGGGGGTGATAACAGGCGGCATTGTCTTCTTGCTGGTGAGGCTGGGTTCGAGCTTGCGCCGGCAGGCAGGCGTGTCAGACGGGACGCAAGCGCAGAGCGTCCTTCATCTGCTGGAACACGACGAAAGCCCGTGTTTCGTGACAGATGCGGATGGTGAGATCACCGAGCGAAATGCGGCCGCACGCGGCGATCTCGCCGCAGAGGCCACAACGGCCAGTGCCGCGCTCTCGGCTGTCTTGAGCAGCCCGTCGAAACTGATCGAACGCCTTGCGCTCAAAGCTGGAGAGGCCGGTTCGGCGCGTGAAGATATCGTCACACGAAACGGTCATGTCAGGCTTGTCTGCACCCGGCTTGAGATCGGCGGGGCGCTGTGGCGATTGGAGCGGCTTCCCGCGCTGATGGGCGAGACGGCATCTGCCTATTCCGACAAGCTGCCGATGCTGGTCATCGGCCGTCAGAACACTGTGCTTTTCATGAATGCGGCGGCCAGGAATCTGCTTGGCGGGCGGACCAAATCGCT
This sequence comes from Deltaproteobacteria bacterium, assembly GCA_011389755.1. Classification (GTDB taxonomy): domain Bacteria; phylum Myxococcota_A; class Polyangia; order JAAYKL01; family JAAYKL01; genus JAABTR01. The sequence continues at coordinate 588 of JAABTR010000767.1, forward strand.
TGATGCGGTCTTCGCTCATCCCCCCATGCGACTCGGCCGGGTCCAGAAAGTTCTGGGGCCGGACGGTCCGATCGATTGTGTTATCACGGAAATCGCGGCGAACGCCCGCCGCCAGGAAATAGCCCTCATTCCGATAGAGACGGACCATATCGAGATTCCCGAGAGTATGCGATTTTTTGATGAGCTTCCGGTTCCGTTGCTCAAGCTCGCGCCGGATGGCCTCGTCATTAGCTCCAACAGGATGGCGCGAGATCTCTTGGGTAAGGATGAGATTGTCGGTGAATCCCTGGGGAACCTGCTTGAAGGGCTCGGCCGGTCGATACGGGACTGGTTGCAGGACACGATACTAGGCCGGGCGAGCAAGCAGTCGGAGTTTCTCAAGGTTCGCCGTCATGACTACGAAACTTTCGTGCAGGTCATCCTGAAGCCGGCGGTCGAGGACAGCAAGGATGTGCTGGTCGCGGTGCTCAACGATGCAACCGAGCTCAAGACACTCGAAGCACAGTTTGTCCAAAGCCAGAAAATGCAGGCAATCGGACAGCTGGCAGGTGGGGTCGCACATGACTTCAACAATCTTCTGACGGCGATCAGTGGGCATTGTGATCTGCTGATGTTGGGCCGGGCCGAGGATGATGCGGATTTCTCCGATCTCGAACAGATCAACCAGAATGCCAACCGGGCCGCCGCGCTGGTCAGCCAGCTTCTTGCATTCTCCCGCAAACAAACGCTGCGCCCCGAGACGATCGACATCCAGGAGACGCTGTCCGCCCTGACCCACCTGCTCAATCGGTTGGTCGGCGAAGCGATCATACTCGAGTTCTCTCACACTGCGGAATGCGCGATGATCCGCGCCGACAAGCGGCAGCTCGAGCAGGTTGTCATGAACCTTGTGGTGAATGCGCGTGACGCGATGCCGCGCGGCGGCACGGTCAGCATCGTAACGCAGACCATCCGATTGCAGCAGCCGCTTGAGCGCGATCGTGCCACCGTCCCTCCCGGGCGCTATGTCTCGGTCAAGGTGATCGACGAGGGCAAGGGTATTCCGCCCGAAAAGCTGCAGAAGATATTCGAGCCGTTCTTTACCACCAAGCGAACAGGCGAGGGTACAGGACTCGGCCTGTCGACGGCTTACGGGATCGTCAAACAGACTGGCGGTTTCATCTTCGCTGACAGCGAGCCCGGAAAGGGCAGCTGTTTCACGCTGATGTTCCCGAGTCATGCCGAGGAGGCGGTGCCGTCGAGCGAGCCAGTGATGGCCGCCGAGCCTGCGGAGCCCGAGAGGCGCGACGCGGTGATATTGCTGGCCGAGGATGAAGCTCCCGTGCGCGCTTTTGCATCGCGGGCGCTTAAGCTCAAGGGGTTCTCTGTCATCGAGGCCGGAAGCGGGGAGGAAGCGCTCGACATGCTCGCAGACATGAGCCTGCATGTGGATATATTCGTCTCCGACGTGATGATGCCGGGGCGCAAGGGGCCAGAATGGGTGGCGCAGGCGTTGGAGGTGAGGCCCGATGTGCGTGTCGTTTTTGTCTCTGGCTATGCAGAGGATGCATTCCGGGACGATGGTCCGAATATCGAGGGCGCGCTGTTTCTCCAAAAACCTTTTTCGCTCGCGGAGCTTGCGAACATCGTTCAGATAGCCCTGTCCGACGAGTAGAATTTACTCGGTCGAGCGCCATAGCTTGAAGTCTTCGGAGCATGCTGCGCGCAAACGGTTTTCGAGCTCATCCGGTAACGACAGGTCAGCTTCCGGCGAAACATTGAGTTCCGGGAGGTCAATCTTGAGCTCGAGCCTGTCTTCCAGAAAGCGGACACATGCCTCCATGTTTTCGTAGCGGAATAACCTGTGAATTGAGGTTCCGTTTGGCCGCGGCTCGACAAATTTCGATTGGGCGCCGACATTGGCGAAAGGCGGGCGCGGCTCGGCAAGGTAGCCCTCTACGAACTCGGCAAAACTCATGCCACTCGTGGAAACCGACCGCCCCTCCAGGAAGGGACGACGTCGATAGCGATACCAGCTCCCCAACCAGCTGATCGGCTCGCGCAGAACCGCAATCGTCTCGACATCCTCACCTACGAACTTCTCCACCATCGGCCTGAAAAAGCGGTTGTAGCGGTAGACCGGCGCATGCTTGAGTTCGGGCGGTCCCGTCACTGCAAGTGACGCATGGGGCGCCAAGGCGGATTCGATGGCAGTGGTGCCTGTCTTGGGCACCGAAAAAAACACCAGTTTGGCTTGCGCGAAAATGAGCATGACCGGATCTTTACCTCGAAAGCATTTCATAAACCACTCTTTAACCACTTTGCCGCAAAGTCAGTATTGAAAATTTCCGTTGAAATGTTCTTCCTTTACCCCCATAAGGAACAAGAGGCGAACATCGACGGTGATTGCCGCCCGAGACAGGGTATGAAATAAGGGAGCGAAACAATGGCAACGGCAGATCTTCTGGACATGAAAAAAGAACGCAATCCCGACAAGCAAAAGGCGCTCGACAGCGCGCTTTCACAGATCGAACGCCAGTTCGGCAAGGGCTCGATCATGAAGATGGGCAGCGAACATGCCATTCAGGAGATCGAGGCCACCTCGACAGGCTCGCTCGGGCTGGACATCGCGCTCGGCAT
>JAABTR010000768.1 GCA_011389755.1 Deltaproteobacteria bacterium
CGTAGCTTCCGTGTCCGTAGCCTCGGTGTCGGTGGTCTGGGTCTCAGTCGCTTCGGTCTCGGAGGCCTCCGTATCCGTCGCTTCTGTGTTGGTCTCTTTTGTCTCGGTCGCTTCGGTCTCGGTCGCCTCGGTGTCGATCGCTTCGGTCTCGGTCGATGTTTCAGAGCCACTGCCGGTGTCGATGCTTTTAATGGTTTCTTTGTCAGCGCAACCACCCATCAAAACGGCGGCTGACATCAAGAAAAGCAAAAACCCAAGTATTAAATTTCTGTTCATAGAATTTCTCTCCTTTTTAAGCCTTCTAGATTGTTTTTATTAGCGAATTCAGATTTCTACGCTTTTTTTTGAAGGCCATTTCTGGTTGACATAGCTCGGTTCCAGCAGCGCTATATATTGAAATATTGGACCAGACGTCAACCAGGATCCGGCACAAAAACGTTTTTTGGGCCCGGCTCGGAACAATGAGGGAACCTCGCTAAAGAAGAGACTTGAGTAAAGTGAGCCAATTGCCGGAGTTGGCCGGCGAAAGATGGCAGCCGGGGTCCCCGGCTCGATCGATGTCGCCTTTTTCCATGACACTATCGGCGCCGATTGTGTCGGACCCGACATCGCCTGTATCCGCGGGGGCCGCGTCGGTGCTACCTTCGGCTTTGTCGGTGCCGCTGTCTTTCGAAGCCTCGAACCGACTCAGCTCGGTGATGGTGGTGTCGAGCCACTGCCTGTGGTTGAGTAAGTTGACATTGGCGTTGTCGTCGAAGCAGTCCGACATCGAGGCCACGCCTGTGATCACCCATTGGCCTTCCTGCTCAGTAAAGACAGGTCCTCCCGAGTCGCCAGTGCACATCAGAGCTTCACTTTGGAGACGAATCATGCTGTGCTTGCCCAGAGTGGGGCGCACGCGGATGGCTCGAATCGCGGTACGTCCCATGCGCTGGGGTCCACTGGACTCCGGATCGTTGTCATCCGCCCGTCCATAACCGACGATAACCGCAGCGTCCCCAACCTCGGGCGGGGGCTCGCTGCGAAGGTCGTAGATCTCGACGTCGGGATCTTCGATCGAGTTTTCGAGGCGTAGCAGCGCCAAATCCGATGAATGGTCCTTTCCGTCCCAACCCGGGTGCACCTGCACGCTGTCCGCCTTTCCGTAGTCGACCCGTGTGGCTGCGTCGTAGACGTCGGCCCCCGCCCAGACCACGAGGTCCTTTGGTCTGCTCCGAAAATCGATCCCATACTGCTTCGAGTAAACGCAGTGACCAGCCGTGAGGACGATGTCCTTTGCGACAAGGGTCCCCGTGCAGGATGTGTCGGTGGGCAGCGCGTAAACCGTCACCACTCCCCGCCAGGATTCGTAGCCGATGTCCTCTCCATTTATGACGCCCGAAACCTTTCGAGTCGACTCCGTGTCCTCACCGATACCGTCACACCCAGGCAGGGCAAAGGCTAGCGCGGCAGCTGTCAACAAAACCGACTTAATATTCATCGATCGTCCTTTGATGATCCGGGCGTTTGTGGCAAGCGGATCTTAGCACAGGACGGCAATAATATTCACCAAGGGAGATTTTTGGGATTCTCATGTCGCCGCCAAGCCGGACGAACGTGGCCGCGGGGATACAGGTCGTGTCAGTTACCTGATGAAAACGAGTAATTGACACGATGATGCGCCGAGTCAATATTATCAGCATGTTAAAGCGTGATCTCCACCAAATTCTGACTCGGTTTAGCGCCAAGATGCCCATTCTCACGATCATGGGACCGCGGCAATCGGGTAAGACCACCTTGGTTCGAGCGGCTTTTGCGGAAAAACCCGCTGCGTCAGGCGAGGCGCTTTATCGGACCGCGTCGTAGATGCGATCGAGCCAGCGGGGCGGCACGCCGCAGCGGTAGAGCAGCGGAAACACGTTGACGACGGTCGTGTAGAAGAGCGGCCGTTCGAGGAAGCGCCGGCCCGAGACGCGCACCGAGGCCGGTGCGATGCGAATGGCGCCGCGGCGGCTCAGCCTGCGGCTCAGCTCGAGATCCTCCATGAGGGGAAGGTCCGCGAAGCCGTTGACCTCATGGAATTTCTCCCGCAGCACAAACAGTGCCTGGTCTCCGTACGGCAGTCGGGAGTAGCGCGACCTCAGATCCGCGAGGTGCAAAAAGGGGCTCCACCAGGGGGGGCGTCGCCCGGCCTGGTCCGCGATGGTCCAGGTCCGAAAGGCCCCGGCGCTGGTGCCGGGCCTGGCGAGCGTCGCGCGGATCTGATCGACGGCGCTGCCGGGGAGCGAAACATCGGCGTGGAGAAAGAGCAGGACGTCACCCGTGGCGCGGGCGGCCCCCGCGTTCATCTGCGCCGCTCGGCCGCGCGCCGCCTCGACGAGCAGGACGCCGGGTGTCCTCGACACGATGTCGCGGGTCGCGTCCCGGCTGCCCCCGTCGACCACGATGATCTCGTGGAGGTCGTGCCGCGCGAGCTCGCCCAGCTGAGCGCCGATGCGGCCCTCCTCGTCGAGGACCGGGATGATCACACAGATGCGCAGCAGTGCGCGCATGTCGTCGCTCCCCCGCAGCTCGAGCCGGCCCCCGCGGTGCAGCCGAAGCAGTGCCGGCCCACGACGATGCGCCTCGTCTCCAGCGCCTCGCGGTCGAACTGCTCGATGTGCTGCGGGGCCCTCGGATCGAGGCCCAGCTCGAGCATCTGATTGAAGTCGCAGTCGTAGAGACGGCCGTCCCAGCCCACAGACAGCGTCGAGCGGCACATGACCGCCGCGGCGGCGCCCGGGTTGAACGCGCCGGCCAGCCGCTTCAGATAGTCCTCCAGGTTGTCCGACGCCATGAGCCACTCGAGGTAGCGGGCGATGGGCATGTTGGTGATGCAGTAGAGCGCGTCGAAGGTAATGCCGTGCAGGCGGCCCAGCTCGCGCTTCCACTCGCGCTCGAGCGACTCCTGCGATGGCGGCAGGGAGGCGCCGGCGGGGTTGGCCACGAGGACCAGCCTCAGACCGGATCTGCCGTCTCCATAGCCGGCCGCGTTCAGCCGGCGCAGCGCCGCGATCGAGCGAGCATAAGTTCCCTCACCCCGCTGGCGGTCCGTGAGCAGCGGCAGGTAGTGCGGTAGCGAGCACAAGACCTCTACCCGGTGCTGCGCGAGGAACTCCGGCAGGTCGTGGTAGGCGGGCTGCTCCAGGATGGTGAGGTTGGAGCGGTGGATG
>JAABTR010000769.1 GCA_011389755.1 Deltaproteobacteria bacterium
GGTCGCCCGCCGTTTGTCTCGGAGCTGTCGCAGAAGTGCCAAGCGCTCGGCGTCGCGCGGTCGTATGCGGCGTCGATGGTGCTCGGGTGCCCTTTCGCCTGCGACTACTGCTACATTCAGGGCGTCTACGGGTCGGGGCACACGGTGGTCTTCGTCAACGTCGAGCAGCTGTTCGAAGAGGTCGCGGCGCTCGCGGGGCAGAGCCGGGACACCATCGAAGTCAGCCTCTCTTTGGAGACCGACCTGCTGGCCATGGAGAGGGTTTTGGGGCTTAGCGCTCGCGTGATAGAGCTTTGTCGGAGCCTGCCCGGCGCGCACCTCGAGCTGCGCACCAAGAGCGCGGCCTACGATCAAATTGCAAAGATGGAACCTCTCCCAAACGCGATCTTGGCCTGGTCCTTGGCGCCGAAGAGCGCCTGGGAGAGGTTCGAGCGGGGCACGGCGTCGCCGAGGCTGCGCTTGGAGAACGCCCGGCGCGCGGCTCTTGATGGATGGCCGGTGCGGCTGTGCTTCGACCCGGTGCTCGTCGGCGCTAAGGGGCTCGATGAGCACCTGGAATTCATCGACCGGGTCTTCGAAGAGCTGCCGCCCGAGCGGGTGCACAGCGTCTTTGTGGGCGGTTTTCGCTTGAGCGCGGAGCAAAAGCGGGTCTTGCGCCGGGACAGGCCCCGCTCGAGCCTCTTGCACGCCTGCTTTGGAGGAGATGAGGATTTTGAAGCGGTGGCGGCGCACATCGCCGGACACGTCGGCGAGGACAAGGTGGTGCTTTGGAAAAAGCCGTAGTCACCGGAGCGTCGTCGGGGATCGGCCTGGCGATCTCGGAGCTGCTCGTGGAGCTGGGGTACGAGGTGTACGGGTTGGGCAGGAGGTTCGGGAAGGGGAATGACCTACCCCCTGGCCCCCTCCCTAAAGGGAAGGGGAATCAGAATATTGGGCATGGGCGATTTCATCCGGTGGGGTGCGATCTCACCGACGCGAAGGAGCGCGCCTCGGCGTTTGAGGCGTGCCTGCGGGCCCCGGGGCGGCTGCGGGTTCTGGTGAACAGCGCCGGGGTGGGGCACTTCGGCGGGGTGGAGACTCTCCCGGAGCGCAAGATAGCCCAGATGATCGAGCTCAACCTCTTGGTGCCGTCTTTGGCGGTCTCCAAGATGCTGCCGGCCCTCGTCGCGTCCCGAGGTTTCGTGGTGAACATCGCCTCAGCGGCGGCGTTTCGGCCCCACCGGCTCGGCGCGGTCTACGCCGCCACCAAGGCGGGCCTGGTGCAGTACTCGCGGTGTCTGTTCGAGGAGGTGCGCAAAAGGGGAGTGGCGGTGGCGGTCATCAGCCCGGACATGACGCTGACCCCGTTCCACGACGACGCGAGCTTCGCGCCCTCTCCCGATCCCTCGTGTCACCTCGAGCCCGGGTGCGTGGCCGAGGCGGTGCGCAGCGTGCTCTCGCAAAGAGCGGGCACGGTGCTCAGCGAGATCGTCCTTATGCCCCAGATGGTGGGGATCGAAAAAAAGAAGCCGCCGAGATCGAGGCCGAGATCATGAACGTGGCCCTCGTCAACCTCCTGCCCGAGCAAAGCGACGTCAACTACCTGCCCTTCAACCAGGGGCTCGGGGTCCTCTCGGCGGTGCTCAAGAGCTGCGGTCACAAGACGGCGCTGTTTCATTTTTCGAAGAGCCGCGGAGACCATGAGGCCCTCGCGCGGTTCGGGCTCGACGTGATCTTCGTCTACCTGTCCACCCAGCAGTATCCGCTGTTTTTGACTCTGCTCGCCGCCTGGAAAGCGCGGGGCCACGCGGTGATCGTCGGTGGCCCGCACCCGACGGCCTTGCCGCTCGAGACCGCCGGCGAAGAGGGGGTGGACGCGGTGTGCGTCGGCGAGGGTGAGGCCGCGGTGGTTCAGCTGTGTCGCCGCTTGGAGCGCAAGGAGGCGCTTTGGGGCATCGACAACATCTGGTATCGAGGCGAGGACGGGGCCGTGGTGCAAAACCCCATCGGCGCCTACACCGAAAACCTCGACGCGTTGCCGTTCGCCGACCGGGAGATCTTTCCCTTTGATACTTTAAAGAAAAGCCGCGCCATGAACATCTTGGGGCTCGAGTTCATGATGTCGCGCGGGTGCCCCTATCCGTGCCGCTACTGCCTGAGCCCACTCGTCTCAAAGAGGCACCGGCGCGCAAAACCGAGACTGCGCAGCCCGAAGAGCGCCGTGGAGGAGATCGGCCGCGCGGTGGGCCGCTACCGGCACAGCGGCATCATCGGGTTCGTGGACGACGTGTTGACCTGCGATCCCGACTGGCTCGAAGAGCTGGGCGGCCGCTACCGGGCCGAAGTGGGCCTGCCGTTTTGGTGCAACAGCCGCATCGACACCCTCGACGAGCGTACGGTAAAGACCCTCCGGCGGGCCGGCTGCAACCGCATCTACGTGGGGATCGAGTGCGGCGACGAGGAGCTGCGCCGGCGGGTCCTGGGCAAGCATATCTCCAACGCGCTCATCTTGGACCGGGCGGCCCTCGTCAAAAAGCACCACATCAAGCTGGTCACCTACTTCATGATGGGCCTGCCGGGCGAGACCGAAGAGCACATCCGAGAGTCGCTGCGGCTGCGCGATGAGCTGCGGCCCGACTGGGTGCTGCTCTCCATGTTCTGGCCCTACCCCGGCACGGCCCTCTACGACGACCTGGTCCAAAAAAAGGAGATCGACCCCCACTACTACAAGACCACCACCACCGACACCTTTTACGCCGCCGAGGGCCTCGACTTTCCGAGCCGGCTCAGCGCGGATGTCTTGCGCCATCACTACGAGCGCTTCGTCAGCCGGGCTCGGGCGCGCTAGGGCATTTTGCTCGCCCTGGGGCGTTGACAAGAGCCGACAGGAGTCTGAATGGAGGTCAGAGAGCCGGGGAGCTTGAATCAATCTGAACAAATGGCAGTATATATAAAAAAGATGGACTTTGGATCCGAGGAAGCGCCGAAGTTCAAAAAGAAAGAGAGAGGGAGCAAAGATGAAAAAAGCAATCATCGCAGGCGTCTCAGCAATGTTTCTCGTCAGCGGCTTGGCCTTTGGCAATGTCACGCTGAACAAGCAGCACAAGGGTAAGACCGGCCTCGAGAAGGACAAGATCAACTGCGTCTACTGCCACAAGAAGGCCGAGATCCCCAAGAAGAAGGGGCAGGATATGGCCAAGCTCAA
>JAABTR010000149.1 GCA_011389755.1 Deltaproteobacteria bacterium
ACCATCAAAGCTGGCTCGATGTCAACACCCTCATCGCCACCTGTCCCAGACGGGTTCATTTTATCGCCAAATCCGAGCTTCGCGATTGGCCGCTGCTGCGTGAGCTCGTCGAGCTGTCCGAGTCGGTGTTCATTCGGCGCGGCGGGGACGAGCAGGTCCTCGACTCCATCGTTCAAGCGTTGAAGAGCGGCTGGGCGGTGTCGATTTTTCCCGAAGGAACCATTCCGGGGGAGGAGACGATACCGCGCAGAGCGGTGGACCCTCGCACCGGGCTTCTGAGGGGCTACAGCGGGGCGGTGCGATTGGCTCTGCGGGCCGGGGTCCCCATCGTCCCGGTGGGCATATCCGGGACCGGGCGGTCTCTGCCGCCGGAGGTCTATCCGAGGATGGAGCTCGTGCGGGTGCCGGCACCGACGCCGATCCGGGTGCGTTACGGCGAACCGATGTACTTGGGAACCCACGACTCTGAGAGCGTGACCAAGGAGAAGATCCGCGAGCTGACCGACCAGATGATGTTCCGAATCAGCGAGCTGGTCGACCACCGGGAGAACTACGCCCCCATAGAGGTTCCGGTGCCCGCGCCGCCGAAGGTCAAGAATCTCGGCGTGCTTTTGCTCCACGGTTTCACAGGCCACACCGACACGGTCGCGGGGCTCGTGCCCCACCTCGAGAAGGCGGGGATTCCCTACGAGATGCCGGTGCTCAGAGGCCACGGCACGCGATACGAGAACCTCGTCGGTGTCACCGCAAAGGACTGGTACGTCGATGGAGAGCACGCGCTCATCAAGCTGTGGAATCACGTCGACCAGGTCATCGTGGTGGGACTGTCGATGGGAGGGGTCGTGGCTCTGGAGCTAGCGATGCGGCACCCCGATAAGATCGCCGGCATCGTCACGCTCGCCGCCGCCTTGAGGTTCACCGACAAGCTGGCGCCGCTGTCCCGTTTTGTCTCGGCGTTTGTGCGTGACTGGCCGAGCCCCAACGCGTTTCAAGACGAGGAGCTCAAAGAGGCGCGCAATAAAAATTACGAGAAATTCCCCATCTCGGCGTTCGCCTCTTTGTATGAGTATTCCGTTAAAATCGCTGAGCGGCTCGGCGAGGTCCACGTTCCCATCCGCATCCTTCAGTCCAAAAAGGATCAGATAGTGGCTCCGGTCGCGGCCAACGTGATTTTCGAAAAAGTCAGCTCTTCCCAGCGCGAGATCATCTGGTACGAGCGCAGCGGCCACGAGATGCTGCAGGATCTCGAAGCGGACGCGGTCGCGCGGGACGTTATTGAGTTCGTCGAGTCGTTTCATGCGAGCGATGAACGGACCGACTCCGGTCCGGCATGATAAAAGTAAAGAAAAGCCCCCCTGTTCGAGACGGACGATCCCCACTATAATCATCGCTCTCGGGCAAGGTTAAAGAATGGGTCGCGAGCGGCCACTGGAGTGGAAGGGACTGCGATATGAGCGCGTACGGGAAAGTCGAATTGTCGAAAGAGAGATACGAATGGAATCCCACCCCTCTGCCGGAGCAGGTGGTGCTCGTGACTTCGATAGACGCCGAGGGACGTCCCCATGTGGCGACAAAGTCACGGGTGTCGGTGATGTCTTATGGCCCCCCCACCATCGTGGCGTTCGCCTGTCGAGCGGACTACATGACCGCGACCAACGTGAAGAAGACGAAGAGCTTCGTCATCAATGTGCCCGGCGACGACCTGGTCGCCACCTCCTGGGTCGTGGGCTCACACCCCACTTTGCACGGTCCCGAGCTGTTCAATGAGTTCGGCCTGACCCCCATCCCCGGAATCGCCGAGGGCGCGCCGCGGATCGCAGAGTGTCGAGCGCACCTGGAGTGCGCCTTGGAGGACACGCGGCGATTCGGTGATGATCTCGTCGTCTTCGGCAAGGTCGTCTCCGTCTCGATGGATGAGGAGATCGCGCAGGGGGCTACGGTTCACCGTTATCAAAAGCTCGCTCCGTTTTTCTTTCTGGATGCGGACGTCACCGGCAGCTTGGGGCTGGCCAGGCAGGTCGAGGAGCCGGTCTTCGGGCCGAGTCACGACATCACGATATTGGCGACGCGCGACATCCACAAGGCCGCGGAATTTTACTCCAAGGTGTTCGAGTGGCCCGTTCGGGTGGAAAACCAAGCCTACGTGGAGTTCGAAATGCGAGGCGGGCGAGGCCTGGCGGTGTGCCGCCGCGAAGCGATGGCTCGCTATGTAAACGAAGACCTCTTCGAGGTCCCGCCCGGTCGCCTCGGCCCCGTGGAGATCTATTTGAGAACGGATGATCTGCCCCACACCATCGCCCGCCTCGTGTCGGTAGGTGCTCGGGAGCTCTCCGAGCTGCGCGAGCGCGAGTGGGGCGAACACGCCGCGTACTTCGCCGATCCGGACGGGCACATCCTCGTCATCGCAGGACAGCTCTCGCGCAGAGATCGCGAGCGGCTGTAATACCGAGAGTCGATGCGTGACCGGCCCAGCTTTTCCCTTTTCGTGGTCGGCACTGCGGCGGCGCTTTTTTTCGCCTTAGCTTCGCTCCCCCTCTTGGCAACCGCCGAGGCGCCGGCTTCGGCGGAGCCACGGCGCGTCGAGATTTTTGTCGATATTTCAAAGGACGGCTCGTCTTTGCGGGGCAGAGTCCGCTGGACGGTGCAAAACGACACCGCCGCTGCCTTGGAGCGGCTGCCCTTTTGGCTCTATCCGAACAGGTTCTACAAGGACGAGCAGAGGCTGCCCGATCGCGTGGCGCCTTGGATCTATCCGGGCGGGCCGAGCCGCGGCGCCATGCGGATCGTCGGCGTGGCCGTCGGTGGCGAGCCGCTGCCCTCGAAAGCCGTCACCTACGCTCCTTTCCCGAGCCCGGCAGCCGGCTCAGGAGGTGTCGCCGGGATCGCCTGGATCCAGCTGGGCTTTTCCCTGGCGCCCGGCCGGGCGGTTCGCCTCGAGCTCGAGTACGAGGTGGATATCCCCGAGCGCCGCGGGCGATTCGGCCGCTACGACGGCGTCGTGAGCCTTGGGGGCGGTTTTTTTCCCCGTCCCATGGCCGACTTGACCGGCGTGGACCCGGCGCGCCCTCTTCGCGCCGCCCTCATGCGAATCGAGGTGGAGTTTCCCAGAGACATGGGCGGGGTGATCCACGACGTCGTCGTGCCCCCCAGGCCCGAGGCGCAGACCGCGGCGGTCGGCCCGCTCCGCCTTCTCACGTTGGGGCTGGTCGCCATGGACCGCATGGACGTGGAGGAGCGGGTCGTCGACTGGGGGCGCGTGGTGTTCGTCTCCAGGCGTCTTTTGGATGTCGACGAGAGTGGGAGCTGGAGAGCCGGACGGGACAGCGAGGGGGTCTTGCCCGAGGGCGTTCCAAACATCGCGCAGACAGGCGCGGCGGGGCGCTGCTTGGATGTGGCTCAAAAGACCGGCGAGCTGGTCGGCCGGCGCATCGGGCGGGGGCGGCTAAAAGAACGGGTGGTGCTGGTGGAGCTGCCTGTGTGGGACAGGCTCGCTCAGCCGGGGCCCGGCGCGGTGTGGGTCTCGGACAGGATCTACAGGCTGTTTCCGGCAAAGAGGGCGCTGTGGTTTCACGACCTGGCGCTGGCGCGGTCGGTTACGGCTTCTCTCATTTGGGACCGTTTGGTCCAGGCGGGTCACAGTGCGGCGCCGCTGGAGGCCGATCTCGTGGGGGCTTGGATCGCGAAGGTCTACAGCGAGGAGGTCCACCGAAAGACGCAATCGATGGAAGACCTGGTGGGATTTGCGAGCTTCGTGCCCTTGATAGACAACCTCCTCTACGCGCCCCAGGTGCCGTTTCGCCAGGTCTACGCGCGGGGCATCGGGGAGCGCGATGACCTGCGGGACGAGCCGTGGCGCTTCGCGAACCCCCGCCCGGGCGGCGAGAGGGTTTTAGCAAAGCTCGAAGACCGCCTGGGCACCGAGGCGGCGCGTGAGCTCGTGGCCGACATCGCCAAGGAGCCACTGGGGCTCTCCCCGGCTCTGTCCAGGGCGCTTGGAGAGGACGCGGCGCGCTTCGAGGCCGATTGGCTGGGCGACTACCCCCGGGTGAACTACGCGCTGTCCTCGGTCTTTGACGAAAAGACCGAGGGCGGATACCGCCACATCGCCCGGGTGCAGCGGCAAGGCCGGCCGGTGACCGAGCCGGTGACGGTGCGCTTCATCGATGAAGACGGCCGAAGCGAGGACGTGATCTGGGACGGACGGGGACAAGAGGGGACCGTCACCTGGGAGTCGCCCGCCCCCATCGACCGCGTGGTGGTGGATCCGAACATGCGGCTCATCGAGGATCCGGCCCTGGCAGACGGGCACCCGCTGTCGGACAACACCAACGAGCTGCGCTGGCGCCCGCCGCTTTTGACCCGTTTTTTGGTGTGGGGCGATCTGACCGGCGAGGTGCCCAACTTCGACGCCAGCTTTGCCATGCGCAGGCGCTACGAGGTGACCAACTCCTTCCACGGCTCCTTGAGCTACACGACCCGAGGGTACGGCGGTGGGCTCAGCTATTTCAGGCATTTCGGAGCGACCCGCACCTTGAACTCCCGCAGGTGGTACGCGGGCCCGACCCTCTCGGTGCGCCGGTACGAGCCCGTGGAGGACGCGGGCCCCGAGCTCCCCGAGGAGACCCGCTTCGGGGCGACCACGGCTAGCCTGGCGCTGTCTTTGGGCCGTGACGACCGGGAGTATTTTTGGGATCCCCGTTCGGGGACCGCGTTCGGTGTGACGGCGCTCTACGGGCTTGGACGAGACGATGACGGCAGGGTTGTCCAGGTCGGCAAGCTCTTGGCCCGCGGATTCGGTCTGTGGTCCCCTCGGCTCGGGCACACCCTCGCGCTGTACGGGGGAGTGATGGGGCTCGTAGGGCACCCCAACGCCGCCAACCTCAACACCCTGTCCGATAGATCTCTGCTGCGAGGGTTCGAGCCCAATGAGACCTTCGGCAGGCTCGGGATCTACGGCGTCTGCGAGTATAGGCACACCCTGTTCGACGCGTCTTCAGTCTCCATGCCGCTCTTTACGTGGCTGCAGCGGTTTCAAGGGGTCTTGTTCGCAGGAGGCGGGACCATGTCGGTGCCGACCGGGTACGCGGGGATGTTCCAGCCTGAGAGGATCTTCACGGAGGCGGGCTACGGCCTGCGGCTGCACACCCTGATCTTCGGCGTGCAGCAATACCTGTTGGGCCTCGATCTCGCGGTGCCGCTGACGCCCACTGAGCGGTTCTACGAGGTTGAGACAGCGGACGGCTCCATGGCCCGTGTTCCGAGGCCCAGTTACAAGCTCGTCTTCGGGATCACCCAGGTGTATTGAGCCGATTGCGCCGAAGCGGGGCTCCATTTCGCACAAGGGCCGTGATATAAGGCGCCTCATGGCCAAGAGAGCAAAGAGCAAGGATCCCACCGACACGCCGATGATGCGGCAGTACCTGGCGGTCAAGCAGCAGTACACCGACGCCGTCGTCTTTTATCGCATGGGCGACTTCTACGAGATGTTCTTCGAGGACGCCGTGGTCGCGGCCGAGGCTCTCGATTTGACCTTGACGAGCCGCAACAAAAACGATCCCGAACCGATCCCGATGTGCGGCGTGCCCCACCACGCGGCCATTGGATACGTCTCGCGGCTCATCGAAAAGGGGTTCAAGGTGGCCATCTGCGATCAGATGGAGGACCCCACGAAGGTCAAGGGCCTCGTCAAAAGGGAGGTGGTTCGGGTCGTCACGCCAGGGGTGGTGCTCGACGAAGAAAACCTCGACGCCAAATCCAATAACTTTCTCGCCGCGGTGCTGCCTCTGGGCGAAGCGGAGACGCTCAGCGCGGCGGTGGCGGTCATCGACGTGTCGACTTACGAATTCAAAGGCACGCGGGTGCTCGGCCTCGGCGGGATCATCTCAGAGGTGTTTCGTCTCGAGCCGCGTGAGGTGCTCGTGCCCGCGTCGTGCTCCAAGATGCTCAGCGGTCTGACGGACCTGTCGTCTCGTATGTTTACAACCGAGCTGGGCGACGAGAGCTTCGCCGAGGCCGGGGTCATCGACGTCCTCGGGGGGCTCTTGGGGGAAAAAGTAGCGGCGGGCCTTATGGGAGAAGACCTGCTCCTCGCGCGGGCAGCGGCGGCCTGCGCGTCCTACGTGCAAGCAACCAGGCCCAAGGGGAGCCTCCCGGTCACCCGGTTCGTGCGCTACGACGTGTCCGACCATCTGATTTTGGATGAGGCGACCAAGACGCACCTCGAGCTCGTCCGCACCACCTCCGGGGAGAAGCGGGGCTCCCTCGTGTGGCTGCTCGACCAGACCCGCACCGGCATGGGTGGGCGCCTCCTTCGCCAGTGGATCAACTACCCATTGACCGACATCGCGGCCATTCGCTCGCGGCTCGATCGGGTGGACGTCTTCTTTCGGGACAGCCGTTTTCGAGGCGACGTGCTGGACGCGCTGGCCCAGGTGGGCGATGTGGAGCGGCTCTGTGGCCGGGTGGGCATGGGGGTGGCCACACCGCGAGATCTGGGCGGGCTGCGCAACTCTTTGCAGGTTCTGCCGAGGCTCGACGCCTGCCTGCGCGCCTGCCCCGAGCCAGGCGGCCTCGAGATCCTCGGCGGAGGCCTGGACTGCGCAGGCGAGCTGCAAGACGTCTTGTCCAGAGCGTTGGTGGATGAACCCCCTGTCAAGGGGGGGGACGGAGGCATCTTTCGCGAAGGCTTCGATGAGGCGCTCGACGATCTGGTGGCGACCGTCCGTGACGCCAAGGATTTCATCTCCTCCCTGGAGCAGAGAGAGAGGGGCCGGACCGGCATCGGCTCTTTGAAAGTGGCCTACAACAAGGTCTTTGGCTACTACATCGAGGTCACCAGGGCGAACCTCAAGAATGTCCCGGACGACTACGTCCGCAAGCAGACCTTGGCGACCGGAGAGCGCTACGTCACCCCCGAGCTCGAAGAGTGGGAGAGCAAGGTCCTGACGGCCGACGAGCGCCGAAAGGAGCTCGAGAGTGAGCTTTTCGAGAGGCTGCTGCGGGACCTTGCCGGACACGTGCCCCGGCTGCTGAGCCTCGCTCGGGCGGTGGGCGAGATCGACTGCGCGGCGGCGCTGGCCGAGGTCGCCCGGGTCCGGGACTTCTCGAGGCCGCGGGTGGACAGCGGCGGAGCAATCTGTTTGAAGGAGAGCCGCCATCCCCTCGTCGAAGCCCTTCAGCCGGATACCCCGTTCGTCCCCAACGACATCCTCCTCGACCCCGAAAAAGAGCGCCTGCTCATCATCACCGGGCCCAACATGGCCGGGAAATCCACGGTGATGCGCCAGGTGGCCCTCATCGTCCTGCTCGCACAGATGGGATCGTTCGTGCCGGCTCGAAGTGCGCGGATCGGCGTGTGCGACAGGGTCTTTACGCGGGTGGGCGCCTCGGACAACATCGCCCGGGGGGCCTCGACCTTCATGGTGGAGATGAAAGAGACGTCGGACATCCTCCAGAAGGCGACGGGCCGAAGCCTCGTGGTCCTCGACGAGGTGGGGCGCGGCACGAGCACCTATGACGGGTTGTCCATCGCCTGGGCCGTGGGGGAATATCTTCACGACGCGGTCCGCTGCAAGGTGATGTTCGCGACCCACTACCACGAGCTCGTGGATCTGGCCCGCATCAAGTCTCACGCGGCGAACTATCATGTCGCGGCGCGGGAGTACGGGGACGACGTAGTCTTCTTGCGCAAGCTCGTCGAAGGCGGGACCTCTCGCTCTTTCGGGATTCAGGTCGCGAAGATGGCGGGGCTGCCCCCGGTGGTGGTGCAAAGAGCTCGGGAGGTCCTCACCGAGCTGGAGAAGGAGAGACCCGCTCAGGCGGAGATGCCCAAAGCGGCGAAGAAGGCCAGGAGCGCCCAGCTCGAACTGTTTGCTCCCGCGAGAAAGAGCGAAGTGGACAAAGCCCTCGAGAAAATCGATGTGGACCGGATAACGCCCATCGAGGCGCTGTCTATGCTTCATCGCCTCAAGGCCTTGGTGCCGAGCTGAGGCCGCGCACATTTACTCGAGACCACTGGACAGGTGGACCGTTTGTCGAAACACTTAGCTACTAGAGGAGTGTGCTCCGACATGAACGCGTCTATGCCTTCGTCAAAACAGGTGCTCGAGAATTTGTCCGTGCCTGTGTTCACCGTCTCGACCGGCCTCACCGTCCAAGTGGCGAACCGCCTGGCGCGGGAGCGTTTCGGATGGACTCGGCAGGCCATCTCACAAAACGCCGTGAGCCTTCTTTCGGAGCCCGAGCTGCTTTGCCTCGAGCCCCTGATACGAGGCATGTTCGGCGAGAGGACCCACGAAGCGGGGGCTGCCGGATTCGCCTTGTCGCTCCTGGAGGGAGAGACAGCTTCAGATGCCGTCGCTGTGACGGTGCTCGATTCGGAAAACAAGGCGGCGACCGCCCGCCGGGACGCTCTCTTGGCGGCGGCCATCGAGCAGTCCGACGAGCTGGTCCTCGTGGCCGACGACAGGGGGGCGGTGCGCTACGTCAACCCGGCGTACCAAAAGACGATCGGACAGCCGCGGACGCAGAGGATAGGCCGCAGCTGGAAGGAGTGGCCGGGGTACGAGGTGGATCCTCGGCGGTTCGATGAGATCCAAGCCGCGATGTTCAGCGGCGAGGTCTGGAAGGGGGACATCATCTTGAACGGGGCTCCTGGAGCCCGAGTGGAGCTCAAGAGCACCTTTTCTCCGGTGCGAGACAAAAAAGGCGGTCTCACCCACTTCATAGGCGTCATGCGAGACGTGAGCCGGGAGTCCGACCTGGAGCGGCAGCTCAACCAGGTTCAGAAGATGCAGGCCATCGGCACTCTGGCTGGGGGGATCGCGCACGATTTCAACAATATTCTCTATTCCATCTTGGGAAACACCGACCTGACCTTGGACGACGTCCCAAAGGACAGCCCTGCCTACGAGAACCTGCAGGAGGTGATGAAGGCGGGGCGCAGAGCCACCGACCTGGTGAGCCAGATTCTGGCGTTCAGCAAGCAAAACGAGCGGGAAAGAGCTCCGCTCCAGCTTCAGTCGATGATCAAGGGGGCGCTGAAGTTCATCAGGGGCTCGTTGCCCTCGACCATCGAGATACGCCAGAACGTCGATCCGCGCTGCGGGACCATCTTGGCGCAGCCGTCCCAGATCCACCAGGTGATCGTCAACCTGTGCACCAACGCCTACCACGCCATGCGTGCGCAAGGAGGCGTGCTGGAGGTGGCGGTCAGCGAGGTGGTGCTCGACGAAGGTTTTGTGGCCTCGCATCCCGGGCGCAAACCCGGGCGCTACGCCAAGCTCGTCGTGCGAGACACCGGCCACGGCATGGACGCCGTCACCCTCGATCGGGTCTTTGAACCGTATTTTTCCACCAAGGAGCGAGAGGTCGGAGTGGGCTTGGGCTTGGCCACGGTCTACGGGATTGTGAGCAACCACGATGGCCTCATCGAGGTGACGAGCGCGCTTGCGCGGGGGACGACCGTCAACGTGTACTTTCCGCTCGTCGAAGAGAAAAAGGCTCCCCCCAAGCAGGCGCCACGGGCGTCGACGTCACCTGACAGACGCCGCCGCGTGCTGTTCGTGGACGACGAGGCCGCCATCGTGCGGATGGCCTGCAGGGTGCTGGAGCGCCGGGGTTTCGAGGTCCTCGCCTTTTCCGACAGCCTGGAAGCCTACGAGAGCTTCGCCGCCGATCCCACAGGTTTCGACGTGGTGATCACCGATCAAACCATGCCCCACCTGACAGGGACGCAGCTGGCGAAGAAGATCCTCGAGCTGCGACCCGATATGCCGGTCGTCCTGTCGACCGGTTTCAGCGAAGACCTCGACGAACAAACCGTCAAGGCTTTTGGTATTCAGCAATTCGTGATGAAGCCGATCGTCCCCAAAGAGCTCGAAAAGGCGATCCACGAAGCCATCGACTCGGGTGAGGACGACACTTCAGCCTCTGAACGCGAGGGGTAGCCCGGATGCGCAGCATCCTCGTCGTCGATGACGATCCCCAGCTTCGAAGGATGATTCGGATCACCCTCGAGAGAGCGGGGTACGCCGTGGATGAGGCAGAAAACGGCGCCGTCGCCATGCACAAGGTGCGCGCCCAGCCGCCCGACCTCGTGATCACCGATATCGTGATGCCGCACAAAGAGGGCATCGAGACCATCGCGGAGCTCAAGAGAGACCACCCGAAGGTCAAGGTCATCGCCATCTCAGGCGGGGGGCGCATCGAAGCGCGGCAGTACCTCGGCGTGGCCGCGCAGATCGGAGCGGACAAGACCTTCGGAAAACCGGTGGAGAGGGAGCTTCTGCTCGCCGCTGTCGAGGAGCTTCTGGGCGGCCGGGAGCCGTGATTCTAGTCCGTCAAGGGGCGCACCACCATACCGGAGCGCAGCTTGGGCTCGAACCATGTGGATTTCGGCGGCATGATCTCGCCCGCGTCGGCGATGGCCATCAGCTGCTCGATGGAGGTCGGGTACATGGCGAACGCGACCGCGGCGCCGTCCCCCACCCGCTTTTCGAGCTCCTTGGTGCCGCGGATGCCGCCGACGAAGTCGATGCGTTCGTCTCGGCGGGGATCTTCGATGCCGAGGATGGGCGAGAGCAGGTTGTTTTGCAAAATCGCTACATCGAGGCTCGCGACCGGATCATCCGCGTCGAAGCTGCCCGGCTTGGCGCGCAAGCGGTACCAGCTGCCGTCCAGGTACATCCCGAACTGGGTGGCCTGGGGCGGCCTGGGCTCTTTTGCGGGCTCCAAGATGAAGTTCTTCGACACCTCGCCCAGGAAGGCTTCTTTTGAGAGCCCGGCCAGGTCTTTGACGACGCGGTTGTAGTCCATGATGTACATCTGGTCGTGGGGGAACAAGACCGCGAGGAAGTAGTTGTACTCCTCGTCGCCCGTGTGTCCCGGGTTTTGCTTTTTGAAGATCTCCCGAACGGCGCTGCCCGAGGCGGAGCGATGGTGCCCGTCGGCCACATAGGTGTGAGGGAGTTTGTCGAAGGCGGCGGCGATTGCGTTTACGGGCGACTCGTCGTCGACCACCCAGAAACGGTGGTTGATACCGTCATTGGCCTTGAAGTCATAGATAGGAGCGCGGCGGCACTGCTCTTCGACGATGGCGTTGATGTCTTTGTCGGCGTTGTAGGTCAAAAAGACAGGGCCGGTGTTGGCGCGGAGCGTCTCGACGTGGCGGGTCCGGTCTCTCTCTTTTTCCGCGCGGGTCAGCTCATGTTTTTTGATGAGGTCGTTTTGGTACTCGTCGACGCTGGCGCCAGCGACGAGGCCGACCTGGACGTGCTCGACTCCGGCGATATCCATGCGCTGCTCGTACAAGTAGAAGCAGGGTCTGTCATCTCTGACCAAAACTCCGTCCTTGACGAGCCGCTCGAGATTTTCGGCCCCCTTGGCGTAGACCTCATCGGAGTAAAGGTTGATCGACGGGTCCAGGTCGATTTCGGGTTTGACCACGTGAAGAAAGCTGTAGGGATTTCCCTCGGCTATGGCGCGGGCTTCGTCCGAGTTGACGACGTCATAGGGGGGGCTCGCCACTTTGTCGACGAGCTCGGGTTTGGGTCTGAGACCACGAAAGGGCTTGATTTTGGACATAGCGAACCTCCACAAAAATGTGTCGAACGGCTCGGCTCGTCGCTTTCGAGACGCATGGCGCCTCACACACGAGCCGATTCTATGGAGTAGCCGCCTTGGAATCCGAAAATCAACGAAAAAATGAAAACTTACGCGAGGATCGAATAACGCGCGGTTCGGCTCGGCGATGTTTGTGCTTTCTTGTGTGCATTATTGATTGCGGTATATTGTTCGGACAATATGTTTGATTCTTTATAGAGTTTTTCTGTCGCATCCATAAAGGAGGGACGATGGCGCGTCTTCCCATTTTTGTCATGGCGGTTCTTTTTTTTGTGGCTCCCATCGAGCCGGCCGCTCAGGAGAGGGTCTCCACCAACCAGGCTGAGGTCCTTAGTTACCCGGGACTTTTGTCGCAGGGGCACCGCGCGGCGTTGTCGGGCGATGACACGAGGGCGCTGGAGCGATATGAGGCCGCCAAAGACATGAAACCCGGTGAGGCTGAGGCGTATTATTTTATAGGGTACGCACAAGGTCGCCTGGGAAGGTTCGAAGAGGCTTTCGCGACGCTCGCGACCGCGAGGTCCGTCTCGGGAAAGAAAAACGCCGACTTCAACGGGAAACTCTTGTTCCTGAGGGCGTTTTTGGAAGAGAAACGCGGCGACCTCCAAGCGGCCGAGAAGGCCTGGACGAAATACCTGGGGTTTGCTCAGACGCACGCGGGGGCTCGGGTGTTCCCAGAGACCGCAAAGAGCCGACTCGAGGCCATCAAAAACAAGCAGCGGATCGATGAGCAATACGTCGAGGTTCGCAAGCGAATCGAAGCCCAATAAAAGCGCCTGATCGTAGAGCTCGGCGCCGGGGTGATCCCGGCGGCGGCTCATAAGGTGGAGTCGAGATGGTGGAGCCTGAATCTGGACCGAGTGATGAGAAACGTCGCCCGAAGGCGATTTCGTCGGCCATCAAGAAGCTGCAAAAAAAGAGCGCCCTTCTTCTCGGGCGGCTCGCGGGCCCTTTTGGGTCCGCGGCTCGCTGGGCCATTGGGAAGGCAGGAAAAAGGGGCACCGCTTTCAGCAACCCACCACCTGACCCTCGCGACAGCGTGATGCCGGTGTTGGCGGTTCCCCGTTCGATACGCATTTGGGAAAAAATGCGTCTGCCGCTCTTCATCGGGATCGTCATCGCGATATTGGTCGTGGTCGGTGTGGTGACCAGCAACATTTTGACGGACCGGAAGGTGAGAAGAACGATCGACGAGGCCCAGGAAGCGGAAGCCCTGGGCCTCGTCGAGGCTTTCAACGAGGCCACTTCCCGGCTGTCTGAGCTGGCGGACGAAAATCCGGGCCGCTGCAACGCCCAAACCGCTTTTGCTTGGCAGGTGCTCGCCCACGAAGAGCTCTTCGGCGCAGGCAAGGAAGATCTTGCCGCGCGCGTCGAACGGTCTTTGTCGGGATGTGAACAGGCACCCTCGGCAGCGGCCTGGGCGGCTCACGTCGCATGGCTCATCGAAAAAGGCGGGAGCGAAGATGCGCTTCTTTTGTGCGAGGCAAAGGCGAAGGAGCACCCCCTGGAGCCACGCTTGGCGATGGCCTGCGCGTGGGCGAAGATAGAGCTGGGCAGTATTGACGAAGCGCTCGCCGACCTATTAAAGGCGCGGGAGCGATTTCCTGACTACGCGCCCCTGTTGCTGCTCGCCGGCTCGACCGCCTACGAAAACGATCGCTGGACCGAGGCAATTGCGTCTGCACGAGAGCTCTCGAGGCAGTCTCCTGGGCACTTGTACGCGGGCTTGCTGACCATCGCCATGGCGCTGCCCCGGTGGGGGGGGAAGCCCCCTTCGGCCAAGCAGGTCGGCGCCTACGTTCAGGACATCGGTTTGCTGGCGGATGCCATCGAGGCTGGGCCGCCCAAGTACCGCTCGCTGGGGCATTTCCTCAAAGGCCGCATCGAGCTGATTTCCGGGAAGCCGGACGAGGCTGTAAAGATCCTCGGTGAGGTGACGAAAGGCTCAAAGAGGCCCGAGCACCTGGCGTGGAATGCTCTGGCGCTTTGGCGCTCGAAAGGCGCCGGGGCGGCCCTTGAGTTATTGGAAAAAAGAAAAGAGGTTCAAGGGCCGCTGGTGTGGCACCTGCGGGCAGAGCTTTTGTTGGAGCACCACCGCACCGACGAGGCCGCAGGGTATCTCGAGAAGATAAAGGATAACGAGCGATTAAGAGAGGTCGTCGCCAAAACCTACTGGGTCGCGGAGGTTCGAGGGGGGCGCATATTCGAGGCAAAGAAAAAGATGCCCGAGCGACTCGGGCCGAACGATCTCTTCGTGGCGCTCGAGCTCTACGAGCAGCTCTTAGAGCGAGGAGATGCCCGGGGGATCGACCTCTTAGAGGAGCGGATGAGAAGGGGAGGATTGTCCGAGTGCGCCGAAATCATCGGCGCTTGGCACAAGAGCCACGCGCGCAGGGCGCTGTTTAAATTGGGGGTCTACGGAAAGAATGAAAGAGGGGTCTGTGCGGCCGCCTTGGCCACGATGCTGCTTCCGGGTCGCGTCGAGCCCGACGTGCTAAAAGAGAGGGCTGAGCGGGCGATGGGAGCAGCCGGCGAGAACTTGTGGATTCGCGTTCACGGTGCTCATGCCATCTGGCGAGCCGATGGTCTGGAGGCGGCGCTAAAAAGGCTCGAAGAGGTTCTCCTCCTCGGGCCGCAAGCCGGACCGCTGCGTTCGCTTCTGGCAAAGGTTTTCATTTCGTTTGGGAAACCCGAACGCGCCTTGGACATCCTCACGCAGCCCCAATCTGATCAGGAGCTGGCCTGGGCCATAGAGGCCGCTCGAGAAGCGAAGAGGAAAAAACGCATCAGTGAGCTCCTCAAAGAGGCGGCCCTGCGCAGGGACAAGGGGTCAAAGCATCCGGGGCTCTTCTGCGAGCTGCTCGCGCGGGACTTTAGGGACAAGCAATACAAGCAGGTGGCCGAGAGCGGCGAAGACTTCTACAAAAATGGGGGACGCTGGGCGGCCCGGATCGCAAGGATAGCGGCGTGGTCCTATAATTACTTCGGGGAGCGAGATGAGGCGGAGGCTTTGCTGGACCGAGCTTTTCGCAAGGTGAGAAGAGCGTCCGGCCTTGGGGTCTCGTGGGATGCCAAGATCGCGGCGATCCGGCTTAACCTGCGGCGAGGCGGCAAGTTCGTTTTCAAGGCCCGGTCCAACGCAGAAGAGCTTCACCAGCGAGGCGTTAAGGATCCTTGGATCTCGTACACGTTCGGCTTCGTCAATATGAACATGGGTCAAAAGGAGAACGCTGAGAAGTTTTATTTCGAGGCCCTCGCAATCGACCCGGCGTTCAAACCCGCCATCAAACAGTTGAATGAGATGAATTTGCTATCACAAGAGCACAAGCGAGGCATCGCCCGAGTGCTCGGGGCGAATTGGGAAAAATGAAGGAGGGGGCGGATCAAGCCTGTTTCGGTGGGGTTATCTTCGTTTTGGCCGTCGTAGGTCCTGTGACCGTGATGTATTTGCGAATTTTGGCAAAACTCTTGCGCC
>JAABTR010000150.1 GCA_011389755.1 Deltaproteobacteria bacterium
GGTGGGGTTATCTTCGTTTTGGCCGTCGTAGGTCCTGTGACCGTGATGTATTTGCGAATTTTGGCAAAACTCTTGCGCCCGATCCCCTTGACTCGCATGAGATCTTCGGCCTTCTTAAAGGGCCGCTTCTCCCTGTGAGCCAAGATGGCTTTGGCCTTGGAGGGGCCGATGCCGGGCAAAAAAGAGAGCTCTTTTTCACCGGCTGTGTTGATGTTGATGACCGGCGCGTCATCGCCGGTGGGCTCTGCGGCCTGTCCGTTGACGGCTCCGGTCAGAAAAGCGAAAGCGATCGCCATACACATTGTTTGAACCGCGCATTTTTTCATCGTTGTCTCTCCTTAAATCGAGCCCTTTTTTTGCTCGACGTTCAAAGGGTGTTGTGCTGCAGTGTCCGGACGGCTCGACAGTAAGCATGAGGCGTGCCAACGTGTAGGATCCGGGGGTGAGACAAAAAAACACAAGTAATACAGCTTGTTATAATGTTAGAATTTTTAAGAAACGATAATACGTTTAGCGAAGAAGCGGCGTCGCCGCCGGTGGATCGGCGGCAAAAAAGCGAAAGCGCCGAAAGGTCGCAGGGCGAAATTGACGCACGAGGTCGACGATGAAAATAAGCCTGAAGAGCGATGGGTTGAGCACGAAGCTGGGGACCGACGGCCTCGTCGTGCCGATGTGCGAAGGGGAGGCGGGAGCCGCGTTTATACAGGTGGACGAGCTCGTTGACGGCGAGCTTCTTCGCATGACCGAGCGCGAAAATTTCTCGGGGCAGCCCGGACGTTTGTGCTTTGTGAGCGTGGACGTAGAAGGCCGAGGCGTTTGGATCGTCGCAGTGGGCATGGGGCCGGCGCCGGTGGAGCCGGAGCGGCTGAGGAAGTCCATCGGCCAGGCGGTCTCGTTTTTTAAGAGGCATCGCGTCGAGACAGCGACAGTGGTCATCGACGAGTCGGCCGAGCTGCCGCGGGGAGACATGGCGCGGCTGGCGGTCCAAGGGCTTGAGCTGGCGACTTTCAAGGTCACGGCAAAAAGAAGGAACCAAGAGCGCCCCGAAGAGGGACTCAAAGCCGCGGGGCTTGTCCTTTGCCCCAAGGGCCGCGACGCCAAAACGCTCAGAAAGAGCCTGGGAATCGGGCACGCCGAGGCCCGCGGGGTCATCTTGGCGAGAGACCTGACGAATGAGCCTCCGAATGTGCTTTCGCCTCAAGAGCTGGGGCTTCGGGCCGAGGAGGTGGCCAAGGAGAACGCGCTGGAATGCCGAACCTTGGACGAGGTTCAAATAGAGAAAAAAAAGATGGGGCTTCTTCTCAGTGTCGCCAAAGGCGGCGCGCGCCCGCCACGCCTCATCCACTTGGTGTACAAACCGGCAAGACCGGCCAAAAAGAAGATCGCGTTTGTCGGCAAAGGGATAACCTTTGACAGCGGCGGACTGTGCATCAAACAACCCAAGTCTATGTACGACATGAAGACGGACATGGCCGGCGCGGCGGTGGTGCTCGGGATCATGTCAGCGCTGCGCGACTTGGAGGTCAGGACCGAGGTGCACGCCGTGATACCCTGCGCCGATAACATGGTCGGCGCGTCGGCCACCATGCCCGGGGCGGTCTTCACCTCGATGTCGGGCAAGACCGTGGAGGTGCTCAACACCGACGCGGAGGGGCGGCTCCTTTTGGCTGACGCCATCACCTTCGCCAAAGAAACGAAACCGGACCTGGTGGTGGACTACGCCACCTTGACCGGTTCGTGCGTCGTGGCGCTGGGGTCCCAGACCGCTGGGCTGTTCTCAAACGATGACGAGCTGGCCGGGGGATATCTGGACGCGGCCAAGCGCGCCGGGGAGTCCATGTGGCGGCTGCCTTTGACCGAGGGCATGGATGCCGAGCTCAAGAGCGACGTGGCAGATATGAAGAACATCGGCGGGAGGTTCGGCGGCTCCATCAGTGCGGCGTTATTCCTCAGGCGGTTCGTCGAAAAGACCCCTTGGGTCCATGTGGACATCGCCGGCCCGGCTCGGGCGGATGCGTCCACCACCTTGTGCCCGCGCGGGGGAACCGGTTTTGGAGTCCTAACGGCGCTGACTTTTCTCAAAGGCCTCGAGTGATACCCGGCGACTAAAGGACCTCTTGGGCAAAAGTCTCTGCCCCGGTTTATATTTCTAAAAAAATTCGGAAGTTTTCAGAAGCTCTAGAGCCTGAAGGGGTAGCGGACGGTGAGGTTCTGGGATGATTTGGGGAAACGCGCCGCGCGCACGGCGCGAGCCGCGCAGTTTCCGACCGAGGTTCCAGTGTGGGAACCGGTGGGGCTCGCGCTGATCACGCTGCCTGTCTTGGAAATGACGACCTTCAAGGTCACGGTACCGGTCTCGCCGCCGCCGCAGGCTTTCACTTTGCCGGCGACGCCGTTCATGCCCTGTTGAACGTCAGAACGGCTCAAGGTCGCCTTGGAGGCGTCGTTAGACGGGCTTTGGCTCTTGGTCTCTTTTTCCGGCTTCGTGGCTTTGGATCCGCCTCCCGAGCCGAGCAGATCGTCCAACTCGCTGTGGGCCACCTTGCGCCCGCCCGATGGCTCGGTCTTCGATGAGGAGCCACTTGAAGCGGGAGACGAAGAGGAAGAGCTGCTCTGGGAGCTTTTAGAGGGCGATGACGCGTGGGCTTTCGACGAAGACGAGCGGCGCGAAGACGAGGCGCTGCGCGACGAACCTCTGGAACGTCGTTTCCTCTCATCCTCGTCAACCTCGTCATCTTCGTCTTCGGCGGCGTCCTCTTTGTCGCCTGCGCCTGCGCCAGCGACTTGGGCCTCGCTGCTATTTTGA
>JAABTR010000770.1 GCA_011389755.1 Deltaproteobacteria bacterium
ATCGAGCCGGGGGTTGAGGGGGAGGGAGTGGTCGGCTTCGCACTGTTGGCGGTCCTCATCGCAGCTGGTCAGCGCCATGACGTCGTCGCAGGTGCCGCCGCCCTTGATGCGCACCATCTTGAAGTAGAAGTGCTCGGGGCAATCGTCGATCAAAGGCGCTGTCCCGGGGACCCCAGTCTCACACAGCTCGCTCGAGGCGGCGACCACCGTCTGCTCCGAGAAGTTCTTCACGATGGCGCCGCCGATGGTGTTTTCATCGATGATCTCCCCGGAGAACTGCGCGTGCCACTTCTGAGTGACATAGACCTTGCAGTTGAGGGCCCCGCTGAGCACGTTTGTCATGCCCGGGTGCCCGTCTCCGTCCTGGTCGCAGGCCTCGCCGTAGTCCACCTCGTCGCACGATCGCCCGTCGTTCCGATTGGCCGAACCGTTCCCGGGCAGGGGATCGTTGACGATGTCTTTCAGGCGCGCGCCCCTGACCTCATAAACATCGTCCGAGACCCACGGCGTGCCCGGCGCGGACGAATCGATGGAGACGTGCCGCTCGAGGATCGGCAGCGCGTCGATGAACGCCTTGGGGACGATGAGCCGGTTGAGCCAGGTCTGAAGCTTCGTGTCGATATAACACATCTTTTCGTAAGCCGTAATATTCCCTTTACCGTCGCTCTCGAGCTCCACGAGAAACCAGTTGCGACCGACGGAGATCTGGCTCTTGAGCAGCGGGATCCCCGTCTGCTTGATGGAGGCGTTGAACAGCATCGCCCAGGTGCCTTCGAAGACGGCGCCCGGGTCGCTTCGAGGCGTCGTGTCGGTGCCTGCGTCATCTGTCTGGGCCGGCTCGCTGTGCGTATCGCCGCCTGAAAATCCACTGCCGAGGTTGGAGTTGAAGACCGGGTCGTCCGCGAGCTCTGCGTCGTACCGAGACGTGTCATCGGCGCCCACCGCGGCGTCGGTCGGCCGACCGGCGAACTCGTCGGCGAAGGGGTTTCCCTGCTCATCCACCCCGCACGCGGCGCAGCACAAAAAGATCGCCGCCGGGAGCCACTGGACACCGAGATCCAGTTTTTTCAGCTCCGCGATCAAAACATTTTTTTTCCTTGGAAAAATCATCTCTTTTTACTCCCCTTCTAAAATTCCATCCCCACCGTCACCATGGCGCTGAGCATCATGCCTGCCAGTTTGTAGCCGGGGAACCCGGGGTTGTTGGTCTGGAGCCCCTCGGCCTGTGCGAGAGGCTCTCCTGTGCTCGAATCCATCACACCGTCGGGCACCTCGTCGATGATTCCGCCTTCGGGCTCCGACAAACTGCCAGGGGCCTGCTTGTTGACGGACAAAGTGCGCATATGCCAAAATTGTCCGGCCGCATCCACGCGAAAGCGTTTGTCGAAGACCTCGAAGTTGAACCCCGCGCCCAGAGAGTATAACGATAAATCGTTGTCCACGTAATTGTACCTCCCGGTCTGGGGCGGAAACGGCGAGGGGAAGTAACCGTAGCCGGCGCGCAGCGCGACGAGGGAGCTGAGCCTCCACTCGGCGCCCGCGTGGACCGTGAAGATGTCGTCGAAGCTCGGGTCTGTCCAGTCCTCCAGGCCTTCGGGGTCGGACGGATGGATCCAGTCGTTCCCGTGGCGATCGCGGTAACTCGACCACATCTCCCACGCACCTCCGATCTCCACAACCAGAGGCCCCCACTCGTATCCCACGGCCAGCGCCAGCTCGCTTGGCTCATACCCCAAAACCAGCTCGTGCTTCTGCCGGAAGACTCGGCCCAGGTTCGAGATCTGGACATCCACGTCCATGTCCACTTTCATGAAAGACTCGTGCTTGTAGATCAGGCCGCCGCGCAGACCGAACGGCGCCCGCAGAGCGATCCCGACCGTGGGCCTGATCGCGGGGCTGACCTTGCCTGCGGGAACAATGGACGCCTCTTCGAGGTCTTCGACGTCGGAGACAAACATCCCCACGTCGATGGCCATCCCGAGATCGACCTTTGCCGAGACGCCTATCGAGAGCCACTCCCACGGCGCGTACGAGATTCCCGGTGTGATGGAGACGACTTGGTCAAACTCGCCGAAACGTTCGAAGTGAAGCCTGTTTGTAAAATACTGCTCTCGCTCGTCGTTGTACCAGACCTTGAAATCTATCACCGACGGCATGGGGGCGCTCACGGCGAGACCCAGGCGAAGACCGTCTATCCCAAATGAGCCGACCGCGGCGAGGTGTACCAAGACAACAGCCGGGAGGTCATCTGTCTTGCCCCGTTTGTCACTCACGGATGCGGTCGCCAGCGGCTGCTGGCTGTTCCACCCTTCGGGATCGGTCCTCTCGAAAATGTCGGGCACGTCATATCCGCCGGGCCGGTCCGATTGTTCGATATGAAGCCCGTTCGCTAACGAGTTCCACGCCGAGGACAGCGAGAGCCACAGACCCTCCGGCGAGAAAGACATCAGCGCCGGGTTCACCTGGAGATTGCCCGGCCCGTCGCCCACCGCGCGCCCCCCCCGCCCCATGGCCGCGTTCCTGCTGTCATTGCCGAGCCACCTCCCTGCGGTACTCGCTGACGCGCCCCGTGGAGTCACCGACAGCCAAAGAGCTATCAGGGTCGCCAGCAGTGTGATTATCGTATTTCTATTCAATGCAGTGCCTTTGTTTTCTTTTGGTGACGCCCCCCCGGCGAGCGGGCGCAGTTGAATCCTTATAAACAACATTATTTAGGGGATCCATGTTTTTTTAAAAAGACAATTGTGCCATGGGTCTAAAAAGGTCTGTTCTTTCGTGGACACCCTCGGCGTTCGATCCGAGCCCCGAAGCATCGGACAACATCTTTGACTCTTCGCGCCGAAAATGCTTTAGAATCCTAAAATCGCAGTGTGCTTTACCACCGGCTACAAAAAATGACGCGCGCAACCCCATGGGTCATCCTCGCCCTCGTTTGCCTCAGCGCCGCGAGCGCGAATGCCCAAACCACAGATATGTACTCTGGACGCTGGAAGCTGACCTCCATGAAGGTCGACGTCACCATCGAGAGCTGGGGTGAGAACTGCGGTCCCAGGCCGCGGTCGTACTCCTCGAATCGAGTGCAATCGGTGGACATCTACTCCCGCGGAGAACATCTCATCTTCTCCAAGGGGGGCGTGCGCACGGATCGGTGCTGGTCGCCAAACAACCCGCGAATCGAG
>JAABTR010000771.1 GCA_011389755.1 Deltaproteobacteria bacterium
CCCGCCTGCGGCTCTCCCGATTCTTTGAGGTCCCCGACGAACGGGCCGCCCAGATGGCGATGGCCGCGAAGATCCACCTGGATAACCTGGCCGACGACACGGCAGCCGAGCGAATCGGACGGCAAGCCCTCGATTTGCGACCGGGACATGCGGGCGCCCACGACGTGCTGGTGCGGATTTACAGAAAAAGAGGAGACGACGCCGCTCTGGCAGAGCTTATCGAAAAGCGGATCTCCGCGGAACGCAGCGCGGACGAGCTCGTCCGGCTCTACCAAGAACAATCGGACCAGCTCTTGTCTCTCGACGACACCGAGGGGTCATTGGCCGCCCTCGAGAAGTTGCTCGAGCTGGATTCGGGGCGCTTGGACGCTCACCACACCCGCATCGAGCTGCTCGCACAGATGGGCAGATGGGAAGACGCGCTGGAAGCCATGGCGAAGTGTGTCTCATCGGCCACACAGCTCAAGGACATACGCCCCATATGCTGGCGGGCCAGCGAAGTCGCCCAGGAGCGGTTGAACGATCCTCGTTTGGCCTATACGTGGCTCGAGAAGCTCGCCGCGCTGGGGGATGAGCACCCCGAGACCCAAAAGAGGATCTGTGATTTGGCCCTGCGCCTCGAACGATTCGAGGAGGCGGTCACAGGTTTCGAGAAGCTCGCGAGCGTCACAGATGATCCGCAGCGCCGCAGCGCCCTTTTGGTGCAACAGGCAAGAGTTCTTCTGGAGGCGCTTTTCGACGGCGAGCGCGCTTCGAAAATCGCCGAGGAGGTTTTGTCTTCGGCCCCGGATCATTTGGAGATGCTCCGGCTCGCGCAGACGTTTCGCAGCCCGGCTGAGTTGTCCCGGGATCTCGCGGGGGCCAAGCTGGCCCTGCGGGATAAGCTCGCCGGTGGAGAGGATTTCGTCGCGAACCTCGAAAAACTGGGCGAGGTGGCTGAGCTGGGCAACGAGGCGATTTTGGGCAGCTTCTGCGCCGATGCGCTCAGCGCGCTGCGCGGGCAGCGCTTCGACAGGCCTGTGGTCGATCCCATCGCGGCGGTGGATGGAGCTTCGAACGAGCTGCGCGGCCTCGTCACCCATCCGGATCGGGAGCACCCTGCTTCGAGCATCGCGTTCATCGCGCGGTGCGCCGCGGCAGATGTCTTCGCAAAACGCGAACATTTGCCGGTCTTTGGAAAAGGCACCCTGGTGGGTCGCAAGATGAGCGATCCGGTCGAGGAGTGGCTGCAGTGGTGGGCCGAGGCGCTGGGTGTCCACCCGGTGGAGCTGCACCGCGTCGATCTGCCCGACAGCGGGATCATCAAGTTGCCTCGGGAAAAGGCCGCGGTGGCGGTGAGCCCGAAGACCAACCCTCCCTTGTCAAACGCTCAGAGGTTCGAGCTGGTGCGCAATATGTGGCTGTCTCATGCAGGGCTCGGCGGATTTGTGGACGGTGATGCTTCCGGCCCTGTTCGCTGGGTCCTCGCCGTGACCGCCGCGGTGCTTGGAGAAGACAGCGACCTCCCTGCCTCCACCGATCGCGCGCTGGTTCAAATGGCTAAAAAGGCGCTGTCGCGAAAGATGCGTAAGGCTCTTGAGAAACCGTGCGAAGAGCTTCTCGCGGTCAGCCCGCAGTCACTTCGGGCCTGGGCGGTGGCCGAGGAGATGTCGGCGGATCGGTTCGGTTTTTTGGCCGCCCCCAGCGTGTCCGAGGTGCTCGAGGTGATAGCGGTCGGCTGTGCGGCCTCACACGGCAAGGAGCAGCTCGCCAAGAAACCGACGCAGATCCTCCTCGGGTTGCCACGATGTCGTGACCTCATCGGCTTCGCGGTCTCGTCGGAGCACATGAACGCCCGGGAGATTTTGGGAATGGCCGGTCCCGACGCAAATGGTAGCTGATAATGATTGAGTCGAACACGAACAAGAAAATGACGTCCGGCGGCGATGGTAGCTCGACGTGGCCGCCCCCGGATTGGGCGGACAACCTCCCGTTCGGCCCGGTGCCCGGTTTTCTCGAGACCCTACAGGAAGACGCGGCGCCGATGGAGCCCCGGCTCGGGCGTCGTGTCCGCGCCCTGATCACCAACGCGTGGGCCATTCGGGGGTCCTCCGCGGTCAAAGCGGCGACGTGTCTCCACGAGGCGGGCCGCGTTTTGGACAAGAGGGCAGGCAGGCCCGCCGACGCCTGGATTTGTCATTCGCAGGCTCAGGACATCCTACCCGAGCACAAGCCGTCGCGAGACGCGCTGCGCCGGTTGGCTCGCCGCAGCGGCGATGCGGATCTGTTGTCTCAGCTCATCAATGCGCAGTTGGGACGCTCTGCGCACCCGGCCGATATGTCGGTCTTGCTCTCGGAGCTCGGGGCGATAGAACACTTGGATGAACGTCACGGTGCCGCCATCGACACGTTGCGCGAAGCGATGGCGGTGAATCCAAAAGCGCTGGTCCCGCTGCTTTTGATGTTGAGCGTGGCGGTTCAAGAAGAGGATGACGATGAGCTCGCCGAGACCCTGCGCAAGCTCGCCGCGAGGTGGCCTGAGCAAGAGGCTCGCAGGGAGATTCGGCTCGTGTCGGCTGTGCTGGAAGAGCGCCTCGGGCGCCCCGAACAAGCTCGGGTTCTTCTCGCGATGAAAGACTCACCGCTGCCGCCAAGCCCTTCGATGCTCTGGGCTCTCATGCGCGTGGCGCTGCGCGAGAGTGCCTACGGGCCGGCGAAAAAGGCGCTGTCCGAGCTCGTGTCCGCGCTCGAGCCCGGGACGCTGCGAGACGCGCTCGCTCGTTGGAAGTTCGCCATGTCGCGCCTGTCAGAAGCCAGAGACCTGCTCGCCGATACCGAAGAGCGAGCCGACGCCCGATTCGCCGAGGTGGAGGTCTTCGACGCGTTTCGCGGCGGCGACCGAGATTATTACGTGAGCTCGTTGGCGTCGATGATTCAAAAGGCCAATGATCCGGTTTGGCAGTCGGCGCTGAAGTTGTCCGAGCTCGTTGGACGCTGGGGAGGGGGAAACAAGATAACCGCCGGCTCGGTGGTGTCGGGAGTCGAAGAAAGCAGCGCCGCGGCCCGAGCCGTGGCGTCCCTGCTCAACGCGGAGTTCGACACGGAGGCGGACTCCACCAACATAAACGTCCGGCTCGATCCGGCCGCCATGTTGCACATCTCTTTGTCGAGCGGGGATTTCGCCCGCGCGGCCGAC
>JAABTR010000772.1 GCA_011389755.1 Deltaproteobacteria bacterium
TGGGCGGTTCGGAGTCTCTCAAAACCTCGCCGGAAGCTCCGGCAGCTTCATCCGCCCCACTGTCCATCCGGCGGGCCATCTCGTAAAGGTCCGACGAGTGCCTGACCGTCTCGACGTCTTGGGTGAACGGCTCGTCCACCGCTGAATCCCGTTCATCATCCCTGAGTGAAGCGGTCAAATTGGGAAATTCGTCTTCCCACGACACGATGCGGGTGGGCTGTTCGTCCATCTCAAAGAATGCCGCAAGCTCGCGCTGGGCCTGTTCGTCCGAAGGAGACTCGGCGTGGTCATCCTTTTTCGAGAAGACGAACCAAGGAGGCTTTCTCCGCTTCGATGTCTCCCCGGCGGGAGGCGCATGAGGGTTTGAGACGCTAGAGGTCGCGGTCGAGTCGGCCAGCTCCACCGCAAAGGTGAGCCGCCCCACCTTGATGACGTCGGTGGGCTGGGCGATCGCGAAATCCACCGGCTCGCCATTGAGCTCCACCGTGGCCCCGGGCTCGGGCACCAACGATATCTCACCATATCGGACGTAAATCGTCGCGTGGTGAGGGGCCAGCGCAGCCTGCTCACCGGCTCGGATATTGCATCCCGGTGCCGTTCCTATCGTGACGACATCGGATTTCACTTTGTAAGTACGGATGACGCGCCCGTCACGCAAAAACCGGACCTTGACCGACCCTCTCTTCCCTTTTTTTCCGGCGCTCACATCGAGCCTCCGTGGGTTCTCATTTCACTGCTGCTCAGCTGCTGATATGTCATGATCATGGCGATTCTTCGGCGTCACGCGAAACCCCGACACCACTAACGGACGACTTTTTATCCACGGCCAATCTAAAGCGAAAGAAGCCCGCATGAGCAGCGCTGCGCATCACCAGATGTATCGTCTTGTAGGGCAATCCTTGACCGGCTTGGATGACAACGATGTTGTCGTCGCCTTCCTCCTTGTCCTTGTTCCGCCAAATCAGCGCCACCGCCCGCGAGACCCTCTCGAGCTTCCCCTTCTGAAGCTCTTCCTCGGTGACCGTGCCGCCCTTTTGCAAGGCGTGGACCTTGTGCCCCTCGACGTAAACCGCGTCTTCGGTGATCGCCACATTGACCCCGGGCTTCAAGGGGCTGCGGGCGGTGCTCGAAGGCAGGTCGACGCCCGCGTGCAAGATGAACTCCTTGTCCTCAGCCTGAAAGCTTATCAACAAGAAGAAAAGGATGATGGCGAACATGTCGAGCAAGGAGGTCACTTGCAACGACGCCGTCCTTTTTCGCCTCCACCTCGAACCGCTTCTCAACACGAAAGTCACCTTTCTTCCATCAGACCTTGCTCGACATCACCACCACCGGAAACAGGGGGATGCGCATCTCTTTTTCGGTACCGGGGTTCACTGCATATTCTCGGGTCGTGTCGAGGACCTCCACAACATCCCTGTAGACCACCTCATCAGCCGGCGAGACGATCAGGGTGTCGCTCTGGTCGTACCTCATCTTGATCTGGTAGAGCACCTTCGACAGCGCCTCCAGATCGAACTTCCCATCTTTTTTCTCAAGAACCATCCCCAGCTTGGCCAGAGTTTTTTTGTCCACCTGCGCATTCGACGCGCTCAGCTCAATGCGGTCCTTTTCGATGAGCAAGCTGACGGTGACCGCCCGGGCCGCGACCTCAGCGTCCGTTTTATCATCGGCCTTTTGCGGCAATGACGTCGGGATGACGCTCACGTGGTAGGAAGCGGCCGCGAGCAGCAAAAATGGGATGAGCGTCACAAAGAGGTTCATCACCGGGAGCAGGTTGACTTCGACCTCTTCTTTGGCGCGCTTAAACCGGCTAAATCGCATATCTCAACCCTTTGCACGGAATCTGCGAGACTCTCTCACGAGGCGACCTTGGGATCTTTGAGCCTCGCTGCCAGCGAGCCGAGCAGGGCGCTCGCGCCCTCCTCCATCTGAATGAGCAGCCGATCGACCCGGCCCGAAATCATGGTGTGGGCAAAAAGAATCGGGACCGCCACCATGATGCCGAAGGCGGTGGTGTACATCGCCATGGAGATACCCTCGGCGAGCACCTGCTGCCGTGCCGCCGCGCTCGCGGCGTTGACAGATGAGAAGGCCTTGATGAGGCCGAAAATAGTCCCGAGCAGTCCGAGCAAAGTGGCGCTGTTTGCGAGCA
This sequence comes from Deltaproteobacteria bacterium, assembly GCA_011389755.1. Lineage (GTDB taxonomy): Bacteria > Myxococcota_A > Polyangia > JAAYKL01 > JAAYKL01 > JAABTR01. The sequence continues at coordinate 2,156 of JAABTR010000772.1, forward strand.
GAGCCAAAAACCCCAAGCCGCGCTGGATACTGGGCAGAGCCCGCAGCATCTCCTCTTCCATGGCGCGCTCGATCTCTTTATCTCGCCGATTGGAGCGGCTGATGCCCGCTTTGATGATCTTCGGCAGAGGGTGCGCTGTGCGGACGTTGCACGTCTCGAGGGCCTGCCTGTAGTCCTGGGTCTCCACGAGCCGCAAGACCCTGCTGAGGAAACCTCTCATATTAAAGCTCGACCTCACGTACAGCGTAAAAAACCTGTCGAGGAAAACGACCGTGGCGACCACTGAGATGCCCAAAATGACCCACATCATCCAGCCTCCCCGGTCCATCAACTCCACTATTATCATCGCTCATGCCTCCTTGGCGCCTGCTCGAAAACGATGCTGCCTGCCCAAAGCGTCTCAATCACAAAAAGTATGACGCGGTTTGCTCGACGCGCACGATCGGGGACCCGCTCAACGCAGTTTTCCATTCGTTAAAATGCGCCCCTGGCATCTGCCTCAAAAGGCGGCCTGAGCGACCGAAACTCGAAGAGGGAGGCCCGGAGTCACCCTCCACAAAGAAAGCATAATAATTCGTCGGGTTGAGGATATTCCACAATGATCACATCCTTAACTTGCATCCATGGGCTCGGCCGTGGCGCATCCGCAACCGCGGGGGCTCTTTCGGCGCCTTTTACGCTCGCGTGAGGAGCTTTTTTAGTGACCTTGAACATCGACCTGAGCCATCTAAAAACCACTCGGAAGCACGGACACATCTCCCGACAGGAGCTGCTCGAAGAAGAACAGCGCCTGACCCTCGCTCGTGCCTACCTGGGCTGCGATTTGACCGAAGCGGCCAAGGAGGTGGCGGCCGAGGCCGTCGCCCAGGAGCCATCGAGCCTGACCGCCATCAATCTCTTGGCCAAGATATGCCACATTCAAGGCCGGCTCTCGGACACCATCCGACTCTGGCGCAGGGTCCAGCAGGGCAGCCCGAATCGAGA